>JAJPHX010000106.1 GCA_021325075.1 Nitrososphaeraceae archaeon
GGCCAGTCTATAGCGATAGAGTCGAGCCAGTTGAGCAGTATCTGCCGGTGCATGTCAGGGTGGAACTTTAGCTTGTACGCCAGCTCCCGGAGATGGGGCACGAATTCAAGCTGCTTTACGTAATAATCATGCAATGGTATTATCTCGATTGGCGTCTTGCTACGCTCACAGAGCGGCGTTCTGTGCATGATGCTCTCTTCCTTTTCCATCAGGCCGGCACCCTGGAGATCCTCGATCACCTTTGTCCTTGCCTGGTTTACGCGAAGGCCGGCGTATGGTCCTGCTGCTTCTGTGGTAAAGCCATTTTCGTTCAGGGCCACTATTTCCTTCAACCCCAGTTCGCGGAAAACCTGCACGTCGTTCTGGTCGCCGTAGCTGCACACCATCACTGCGCCGGAGCCAAATTCCTGCTTGGCAGAGTGGTGCGGCCTGATCTCTACTTCCCTGTTGAATAGAGGCAATATTGCATGAAAGCCCTGCAAGCCCTTGTAGCGCTCGTCTTCAGGGTTGACGATGACAGCTTGGCACGCGAACAAGAGTTCCGGCCGTGTTGACGCGATGATGAGAATGTTGCCTGTCTCCTTTACCTTGAACTTCATGTAGACAAGTTTTGTCGGTATTTCGTTGTAAATGATCTCGGCATCAGCGATGGTTGTGCCGCAGTCAGGGCAGTAGTTGTTTGGCCGGTTTGCAAGGTAGACCAGCCCGCGCTTCCAAAGCTCTATGAACGTGCTTTGTGTCAGTGCGCGGTACTCGTCAGAATCCGTGCGGTAGTATTCCTTGAAATTGCCTGACAGGCCCATGCCCTTCATTATCTGGATCATTTCGGCTTCCAGATCGTCAAGGGCAACCCTGCAGAGGTCAAGGAACTTTTGCCTGTCCATCTGGCGCATCCGCACCTTGTGCTTCTTCTCGGTATAGATCTCGACAGGCAGGCCGTTTCTGTCGATGCCAATCGGGAACAGGACGTTTCTGCCAGTCATCCTAGCCGCCCGGGCTATCATATCGATTTGCGCGTAGTGCGCTGCGGCACCGATGTGCCAAGGCCGGCCTGACGGGTATGGCGGCGGCGTGTCAATCACAAACGCCGGCTTTTCATTTATCGTAAAGCGGTAGACATCCTCTTCTTCCCATTTTTTGAGAATTGCCTTTTCTATTTCCGGGTTCCATGACGTTGACTGGATTTTTGGCTCCATTATTTTCGTGTTCGTCATGACTAGCCGATATACCGTTATTAACGTTAGCGCGCTTATTTTCTGCCTGCGCCAAACACTCCGGTGACGCTGCTTACTACCATGCCAAGAGTGTAGGCCGAGCCGTACTCCTGCAGCTCAGGAATAAAGTGTGCGCCAAGGAGCGCGCCCAAGGCCGCAAGCGAGCCATACTCGGTTATTGTTTTCAGGATGGTTTTTTCCTTGTTGAAAGGCGCAAGGAGCATTCCAAGAACCCACATGCCAAAGAGCCAGATCATGACCTTGCTTGCAATTAGCGAAGGCGCGGTGAACGACACTCCGAAATACATCGCAGTCACGATAAAGTCCGTCTTCATGACCTTTGGGAATATGTCGTTAAACGACTTGAGCCTGATTATGTAGTAGCCAAAAATCGCGCCCATGATCGCTATTGCAGCGGTGCTTGCGCCCACAAAGACGACGTTTGTTCCGCACTCCAGAAAAAGCGCGGTCGGGCTGATGCTTCCGCAGAAAACGTTGCTTGAAACAATCGCCATCAGGAACGTCTTGATGATGACGCTTGCCATGAAAAGGAGCGCCTTGTGCTGGGCTTCAATTTGCTGCTTGCGCGATGAGGAACTCTTTTTCAATGAAAAGCGTCTCGCGGCGTGCTGAGTTCCATGCTCGATATTTCTGCTCCGCGTAATTAAAGTTTGGGATGCCCTTCTTTTGAAGGACAAGCTGGATAAAGATGCAGTAGTACGATTGGAGTTAGCGGTTCTTCTCCTGCCATTCCTTCATTAGCTTCTTCTCGTCAATTGTGAAAAATTCCTTATGCCAGAATAAAGAGCTTGCAATTACCAAATATGCAACTTCATAGAATGGGTTCCATATCCAAAGCAAATCATCCATGCCTCCCATCGTGGTAAAGTGTGCAAATCCTATATCTCCTGCAATGAACAAGATGTGAGCGATCACCAAATAGGCCCACGGCGTTGACGTCAACTTTCCTTTTCGCAGCTGGATAAAGGCTGCAATAGCTGGTATTATGAGAAACATGTCTGAAACAGGATATGCACTACTTACGATGTATGTCCATATTCCATCTGAGGTTGAGAGATCAGCATTTTGGTAAATTAAAAACAGAATATTTGCGAGCATCGCTAAACCTATTGATGATCCTACTATCAGTGGAAAATACATTGACTTTGAAGTGCCAAGGAAATTCTTTAACATGCCATAAAGAAAATAAAATAACGGAATGTAACCTGCCAACCAGAACACATCAGCTATCGATGGGAAGGGAGTTTCTATCCCTGCAATAAGCTCATAATACATCCAAATGGATTCAGCTATGAACCACAGAGCTACGCCCAATCCTAGCAAGGCATACAGCCGCGGAAA
>JAJPHX010000067.1 GCA_021325075.1 Nitrososphaeraceae archaeon
CTGCAATATGCGACAGGGACCGGCTGCTAAAAGCCAGCGCGGCATTGAACTATTCCAAAGCCCAGATAGCCGCTTGCGGTTACAAAGAAGCACTGAAAGAGGCGCGCAAGGGAGACTTTGTCTACCTTGACCCACCGTTCAACCCTCTGAGCTCCACCGCACATTTTGTAGACTACACCAAAGACGGGTTTGGCAAAAAAGACCAAGAGGAGCTTGCAGTGACTTTCAAGGAGCTTGACAAGAAAGGATGCAACGTTCTCCTGAGCAATTCGGACACTGAATTTACAAGAAAGTTGTACTCTGGGTTTGAACAGCATACTGTCCGCGTCGGCAGGGCGATCAGCTGCAAGGCTTTGTCGCGCACAGGTTACAGCGAGCTTTTGGTGTGCAACTATACGCCATAGCCAGAATTCTTTTCTCTAATCCTTAAGGCAGATATTTCATACCCCATTAGCAATGGCAAGCAGCGAAGGACCCTCAATCCTCTGGGAGCAACTCAGGGGCAAGAAGGTCAGGACAAACGACGGTCAGGATCTTGGAGAGATAAAAGAGATATCGCAGAATTATGTCCGCGTGGAAAAAGGCGTAGTGAACAAGGACAAAACCTGGATCCCAAAATACGTTGTCGACGCGTACGACGGCAAAGTGCTCTGGCTTTTGGTCAGCAGCGAAGATGTCATGAAAGCGTATGCCTACGGAGAAGAGCCGGCTGCGCAGCAACACACTCGCGACTTTCAGACATTCAGGAATACCCCGTATGGTCAAAAGGCAGTGTATTTGCCTGACTTTGAGCAAAACGTGCGGACAACTGAAGAGAGGTCGGCAGCAACTGGCGAGAACTACAAGAATATCAGGGATCCGGACTAGCCACTGGAATTATGTGAATGATCTTAGATGCATGTTGGGAGCGCAAGAAAGAAAATCAATTCTTGTAATTGACGAAGAGCAGATACTTTGCTAGAAATTAGATTTTAAAAAAGTTAGCAGGGCATCTTGCTGCTATACTTAATTATTTACAGAACGATCTAGATTGTACAGGCTTGCCAGTGCATTTCAGCGTAAAATGCAGGCGTTGCGGTGCTGTGCTAGAGACTCCAATAGTGCTCTGCAAAAAGAGCAGCGAACTGGATAAGCTCCTACTCAGGCATAAAGTGGCATGCCTAAAATGCAAAAGTAATGCCACATATGGCCCGGATGATTATTTTCTAAATCAGTAATGTGTTCTGACAAAAAGAAAATGCGTGCCAGCAGTAACCCTCCTTCTGTTTTAAGCGGGATTCCGCTGAGCAGCCAACCTGAGCTGGTGCAGGACCTTGTGCTCTGTTTGGCCTTGCTCCACCCGGGTCGGCAGTTTCATTCCAGTATCAGAAACCTCAGGCTATTTGCCATCACCGTATTGCCCTGACTGGATCTCTTTTCTGTTCCGTCGCCAGCCGTCTCCGGCTAATTATCGCTAATTCGGGCGCCTGCAATGAGGGAGGAGTTTCCTCTCTTTCGAGTAACCCGCCCACTGGCTCGCACGTATCATTGCGCGGGATCGCTATTTAAATGTGGAAAATATTCAAGCTCCAGTTGAGCTATTTGCTCTGCGCTTTCAGCCTGCGCATAGTCTTCAAGCAAATTCGAGTTGAGTTCCAGAAATGTATGACCCCACTTGAATTTGTCCATGATGGCTTCTGCCTGCGCCTTTTCGCACAGAATGTACAGCGCGCCGGCCAAAGCCTCGGCGCTTGACAGCTTGCCCAGCTTGGCGTAGTTAGTCGGGTTTGCAGCAAGCATCGCAGGCAATCTCCGTCCTATGCCGTGTGCAATAAGCCGCTGGCTTTTCAACACTTCGTCAGCGCGCTCCCACGAGCAATCAATTGCGCATACTGAATCTGCTATTTCAACGTCTTTTTTCATGACAGGCTCTTGCGAGAATGGGTTTAGAACAATGCTTGTCTTTCTAATGAATTTCACCGATTCTGCAAGCCTGAACTTGGCCAGTTTTGCAGCAGTGCACTTGAACGGGTCGTCTTGACGCATCATATAGACAAGCGGCTTCAATACGGTATTGGAACATACGAGATCATTAAAGTTTTTATTCGCTTTGGGTTCAGCTCTTGCGTGCCGCCGGCGATATCAAGCATCAGGTTCCCGTTTGAGCTGAAAAAAGACCAGCTTGAGGCGGCGGAAGCATGGATTGGCAATGGCTGCAGAGGGTCAGTGATATTCAGCACGGGCACAGGCAAGACTGAGATCGCGTTCGAGTGCGCAAGGAGGGCTGCAAAACCACATGATCGCTTCCCGATACTGTTTCTCGTACCAAGGATAGTGCTTATCGAGCAGAACGTCAGGCGGCTTGAAAGCTATGGAATTCCTAGCGACAATATTGGAGTCTATTATGGCGAGCGAAAGGAGGTTCGCGAAATCACGATAAGCACCTACCAGAGCGCAATAAATAATTTTGAGCTGATACGCAGCGCCAAGATGATCGTGCTTGACGAAGTGCACCTTGTCAGTGAAAGCGCCATCGCGTTTGACAGGATATTTGACGTCATTGTTGAAGACCCGGAAAAGGCGATACTCGGGCTCACCGCAACGATCAACGAAAACGATCCAAAGTACCATACGATACTTACTGTCGCGCCGCCTGTCAAGAAGTACATGATAAAGGACGCAGTAACCGACGGTAGGCTTGCCCGGCCTGTTGTCCAGCCTATTGAAGTCAGCTTCAGTCCGGAGGAGCAGAAAATCTATAACGAAGCAAGCGACGCGATAAAAGACATTTCAAGGAAGCTGCAGGCCTATGATCCAATAAGGATGACAAAGATACTGACGCGGGGCGGATCGCGCGCGTCAATGGCCAAGATGTGGTTTGCCCACGTAAGGAAGCGGAAGGAGCTCCTGAGCTCGACGAAGCAAAAGCTGCTCAAGGCGGTAGAGCTAGTAAAGAGGCACCAGGGTGAGCGCATCATGATCTTTAGCGAAACAATTGACTCCATCCAGCAGCTAAAGGACTTGCTAGAAGTCGCTGGCATACCAGCTCACACGATACATAACGGCGTCAAGCCAAAGGAGAGGAAGGAGATTCTGGAGAGCTGGGGCGCAGACTACTTCCCGCTGCTGTCTGTCCACACGCTTGAAATCGGCTATGATGTGCCGCAGGTAGGGATCGCAATCATTATCGCAAGCACTTCCAACATGAATCAAGTCGCCCAGAGGATCGGGAGGGTCGTCAGGAAGGTCGAAGGAAAAGAGCAGGCGCTTGTTTACGTTGTATATGTAAGCGGCAGCAAGGACGATAACGTGCTAAAGGTTGTCAGGGCGGCCATTGAAAAGGAAAGCAGCGAAAGGATGGTGCGTTCTCCGAAGGGCAAGAGGCCTACACAGGGGCAGAAGACGATCACGAAATTTTCATAAATCTGGTGTGCCTTTCGAGAGCATATTGCCCATCTCTTCAAAGTACGAGTCAACATCCATCTCCACCACCTTGCCGGCGTCGATGTTGATTATGTAAATTATGTGGAGCCGGCCGTTCAGTATCTCATCTTCTGTAACAGGCGGGTTGCGGTAGTACTTGTCGCACAGCGCCTTGACTGCCTTTATTTCGTTTGGCCGCCTGTCCCTTGGCGGGCGCCTGAACAATGCAGGTATGGGCAGTATGCTGACAGGCGGAGTCGCCAGAACGAACTGGTTCCCGTACTTGCTGTAGCGCGCTATCTTGCTTGCAATCCTTGCAGAGTAGTACGCCAGGGGGTCAAGCGCGTGCTCGGGCGGGATAAACCCTGTCTCGATTTCAACTATCGCCGCGCCGTCACCCTTTTCGGCGTAGACATCGCAGATCAAGATGTCCGTTAGTTGTTTTTCAACATCAACGGTGTAACCGTAGCGAATCAAGTGTTTTGCGCACACGAGTTCCATCGCAGAGTGGTTTATCTTTACCAGATTTCTCTGGTAGAGGTCAATCAGCCGGCCCTTGACAAAGTTCATCCTCTCTACAATGTCTACTGGCTCACCGGCGGACATTTTGTCTGAAAGCGCAGTCACGTCGTCCGTAAAACGCTC
>JAJPHX010000151.1 GCA_021325075.1 Nitrososphaeraceae archaeon
AAGTCGGAGATTTACGCAAAATGCAAGGGCGGAACAGTATACTACAAGTGGAACAAGAGCTAGCCTTCCTGCGGAAAAACTGCGATGCTCTTGAGCGCAGAATATATCGAAAGGTACTTCATGCCCTTTTCAGTCGTCCTATACGCCACGTGCCTCTTGTCCTCGTCGGCAAGCTCCATGATGAGCCTTTTCTCCAGCAGGACGCTCATGTAATGCCTTAACTGGCCGCTTGTAAGGTTTGCCTTCGTAAGGAGCTTTGTCTTTGTTATGCCGCCGTTGGCAGCCTCCAGAATAATTGCCATTATATCCGGCCTGCTGCGGTTTTTCACGTGTTGAGGTGAGTCCCAATCCTATAAATCGTAAGTGAAGCAAGTTCGCAGACAAGCTGGTAGAATTAATTTGATAATAGACATAGCATCCTGCAGATACGATTTCGTTCGAGGTCGAAATCTAGTCTCGTGGCTGCTACTGCTGCCAGATGCTTACAGCTCAGGATTCGACTTGCGACTTGATTCTTTCAATTATTAACGCAGTTGCATCCTGACCAAAAATCTGAATGATCACTGCTTCAAATCGTATCTTGCAGAAGCATTATCAAAATCTATTCCGCGCCGCCCAAGCTCTGATACTAGCGCCTCAACCGATGATTTGCCTAACATCTCCAACCCCTTCTCTATGGCCGTCCTGAGCTTCGAGCTTTTGATTTGAACCGAATCATGGGTATTGTTACCATCTTTTTCGGCTGATATCGGTAAAATCCCCAATATTGTCACTTCTGCGAGTCTTATAAGGATGATCTCACTCGACATTTCTGCCACTAAGCTCATTTGTTGATCTGAACCGGTATATGGATAATTTATCGTTCTATTGACGCCGTTAACGCCCGATGTCTACTACATTACTTATACTTACTGCCACGGCTTTAATGCTTTTAGGACATGAACAATTTCGAGCTTTGCAGAGGAGTATGCAATCTTCACGGCAAGATCATGGGAGTTGGGATAATAGAGAGAGCAAAATTGGTCGCGCTTTATGCCCAACCCGGAACCCCAATGCCAAACGAGGAAGAGTTTGAGAAGCTGTTCTTTCAAACGGAGGTAATTGCCAGCATGACAAAAACAAATGTTTCTTTGTTTGGAGAGCCCAAGTTTTTTAATTTGAGTTTTGACAACGTAGATCTATACTTCTTCCTGCTATCCAGATATGGTCGAAAAGGAATCTTAGCACTCCAGATCATGCAGCTCTACGACCATGAAGAAATTGTTTCCAAGGTTGGCGGATACCTTGAGCAAAACCTCTGAATAGTTCATTCCACACCAGCGCAAGATTCAGGCAAGTGGCAATCTGCAAAAATAATAGGTATATTACCTGCGCCACCAGATTGACTGACGTTGCCTCTGCAGGACAGGCCGGAGCAGTTTCTTTCACTTCTCAGGTCAGAGTCTGCCAGTGGATATGTTTCAGGGCAGGCGCTGGCAAAAAAGGCAGCGATTTCAAGAAGCGCGGTATGGAAGCAAATAACTAGGCTGCGCAGGTATGGCTATACCATAGAATCGCTCCACGGGGCCGGCTACAGATTGACCGGCGAGACTGATTCACCGGTCCCATGGGAGCTGGAAAAGGCGCTTGGCACATCATTTGTGGGAAGCAAGATCGTCTACCGCGAAGCCCTCGACTCTACCCAGAACCTTGCCATGTCTATTGCTGGCAAGCCTGACTCGCACGGAACTGTGGTCATTGCAGAGCAGCAAAAAAGCGGAAGGGGGCGGATCAAGAGAAAATGGCTCTCGCCAAAAGGCGGGATTTGGCTGTCAGTCGTCCTCCATCCTTCGATACCCCCGGCGCGCATCACTCTTTTGCCCTTTGTAGCGGCTCTTGCAGTCTGCGAAGCGATAAGGGAAAGCACTAAACTGGACGCGCGGCTAAAGTGGCCAAATGACGTCATGGTATCCGGGAAAAAGGTCGCCGGCATATTGCTTGACATCAGCGCAGAAGCAGAACAGGTCAACTATGCAGTCATCGGAATCGGGCTGAATGCAAACGTCGACTCCTCTGCAATTGTGTCGCGCCTTGAAAACGACAAGATAACGTCAGTAAAGGACGAGCTTGAGCACGAAACAAGCAGGCTTGTACTGACGCGACTCTTGCTTCAAAAGCTAGAGCAATATTACCTAAAGCTAGAGCGCGACGGCGCGCCGGGCATACTGCAAAAGTGGAAGCAGAGATCAGACATGCTTGGCAGAAAAGTTTCAGTCACGCAGGGCGACAGGACAATTCATGGAATAGCCGCAGACCTCAACGATGACGGGTCGCTTCTCATCAAGGCAGAGGACAAAGAAATCACCATAACCTCAGGCGATATCCATGTCCGGTACTAGCTCATCTTAACTCAGATAGAATTGCAGCGTCAAACTCGTTATCGTCTGTGACAGGCGTGTTAGCCGGAGTGGCAATCATTTTTACAAATTCTTCTTCGCTGCCTTCCCACAACTTGTACTGGAGGTGGTGCATGCCGCACATGAACAACTTTGTTCCGGCCTCGCTCCAGTCTATGACGCATTCGCATGGCAGGATTCTAGACGGCATCTGGATTAACGAAAGCGCGCTGTGGACTTTAATGCTTGCATGTCATTTTTCTATATTATAATACTGGGGCATGTTGCCGTGTTATGGCAGTTAACCGTTAAAACCGCGGTAGCTCTTTGCACGTCGGGGCGCACATGGAACCGGCGATGCAAGTATACTATCCTGACACGCGAATCTACAAGCGCATAATCTACCTCGTTACGATAAAGCAGAATGGCCTGTGCCAGGCCTGCAGGAGGCCATTCACTGGCGACGAGCCGATAGTGAGGAGCGACACCCGTGCGGCAAGGTACTACCATTACGGCTGCGCAGAAAAGCGCAGGATAGACGTCGAATCAAAAGCGTTTTCTGCTGCAAACCTGAATTCTAACGATCGCTAGCCTTTCTTTGCGCCTAAAATTATGGCAATGTCGTTTACGTTGGTGCCGGTATGGCCTGTAAGAATAAGAGAATGCATCTTCTTTAATGCGTGGTAGCTGTCGTGCCTGTCAAGGTATTTTTGTACATCCATTTTTCTGGCTAGACCTGCAATCATTGGTGACACGAGCGCGCCAGCCGCGTCTGAATTGCCGTCTATTCCGTCAGTTCCAATGCAGGCCACTGCAACATCTTGGCGGCGAAGTTTCATGGCGCAGGCAAGCACTGCCTCCTGATTCCTGCCTCCAATTCCATTTCTTGACCTGTTCAGCCGGACTGTAGTTTCGCCGCCTGCCACAATGGCAAAAGGTGCGTTGCCAAGGTCTGATGATAATCGCGCCAGAAACCTGCCAAAATCTCTGGCTTCGCCGTCAAACTGCGAACCAATATGCACAGCACGGAAGCCGCGCAGTTTCAAATAATTCACTGCGCTTTTGCATGCAACCACATTGTTGCCGATCACCGCGTTGCGGACATTTGAAAAAATTGGATCACGCTGCTTTGGCGTTTCTTCTATCTCTCCCCTTGCGCCCCTGCCTATGTGTCTGGTTACGGGGCCGGAATCTACCTGATACTTTTTCAATATTTTCTGGGCGTCTTTGAAAGTGGAGTTGTCCGGGCAGGTGGGCCCGGACGCAATTACTGCAATGTCGTCGTCTATGACATCGGACAGTATCAGGGAAACAACGCTGCACGACCTACTGACGTGCCTCAGCAGCTGTCCTCCTTTGACAGCCGAGAGGTGTTTGCGCACGGAGTTGATCTCGTGGATTGAGGCGCCGGAGCGAAGGAGCTGGCTTGTGACCCTCTGCTTGTCCTGTAAAGAAATGCCTAGAGCAGGCATGGGCATCATCGCCGACCCTCCGCCAGAAATCAGAACAAACACGAGATCGCCCTGACCTGCCTTTCCAAGCACGTCGATTATCTTTTTTGTGCCTTCCAGCCCGGACCTGCCGGGCACCGGATGCGATGCTTCAGTAACTGCGATTGCCTTGCTCTTGATCTTTGTGCCCACCGGGATGTTGATTGCGCCGGCGATAATCCTGTCTTTTAAAGTAGAACATAATGCGTCAGCCATTCCTGCGGCAGCCTTGCCGGCGCCAACCACGTATACATCGTCGAATTTTTGAAATCTAGCGACGTTGCCATAGATGTCGCGCACTGACAATCTCCCGTCAAGCTTGACAGCCTGCTTTACAAGCGTTTCCGGCTTTACGCTGTCAAGCGCAACTTCAAGCGCGGAAAGGATCAGCCTGTTATCATGGAATCTGGCAAGCTCTTTGCGGTTTTTGATCAACCAACGTTGGCTATGCCTGCGGTGCTTAATTTTTCTTTATGGTGTAAAGGCAAAAGTCGCATTCCTCGCAGACATAGTACAGGCTGTCAAAGTCAGAGCATAGCATCATGCTGTCATGGCAGCGCGGGCACTCTATTTCATGCTCCACGAATTGGATCTGCTGCTTTTCCTCGACAATGCTTTCAGCAATTACTTTTTCTGCTTCCAGTTTTGATTCCACGTAAAGCCATA
>JAJPHX010000029.1 GCA_021325075.1 Nitrososphaeraceae archaeon
AAGACTTATATCGTTTCCGCCTTGTCTTTAAACAGGAAAGCCATTCTAATGATATCCCGTTATAACAGGGTATTTATTGCTAGTTTTCTCATTTCCGGGATATTACTACTTGCTGTTGTCGCTGGAACGGCCCCGATATTTGCCCAGCAGAGTTATACCGCTGACTCGCTTTTTATCGCGCTTGTTCCGGATGGCAACGCTCTCGTGGAATACGATGTCGGCATTGTGGACCCTCTGAGCAAGGAGATAAGGATCAGCCTTTTTGGCGAAGATGTCAGCGACCTGATCGTGGTCGACTATGACGACAAAGTGGTCAAGTTCACAACGGGTGCAAGCCCCAACGAGATCGTCCTGAACACGCCCGGCGTTTCAAACATCAGGATAAGCTACACCACTCCGGATTTTCTGGCAAAGGACAGGCGGGATTGGATATTCACGCTCAATTCTCCTATTGGCTTTACGGTAAAACTTCCACCTGACAGCATACTTACCGATCCCGGGGAAAACTCGCCGTCGATCAAGCTGGTAGGCGGCCAGCCCCTGCTCACATTCAAGCCCGGCAACATCCGGTTTGTCTACGTAATAGGAACGCTTGGAACGGAGGAACAGGCGAACATTGTCATCAAGGCTGCGCAGACCACAATGCAGCAAGTCACTGCCAGTCACCCGGGCATCGTGCTCACTGATGCGAAAAACCTGCTGCAAAATGCCACTGAAGCCAGAGATGCCGGCAAGTTTGCAGACGCTGAAAAGCTGGCAGATCAGGCCAACGACGCCGCAATCGCCACAGGCAGGGATTTTGAAGCGGCGCAAAAGGCGATCAGCGATGCCCAGAGCCAGATCGACAAGGCTTCAGGCGAAGGCCGCGACACTCTGGCTGCAAGGCAGCAGCTGCAGCAGGCAAACACCCAGTTTGCAAACGGCAGTTATGCCGACGCGAGAAATTCTGCATACAACGCTGTCGCTTCCATTGGAAGCAAGCCGCAAGAGCCGGCCCTTCCAGTATCCGTGATTATCGCTGCTGTAGTAGCTGCAGCGGGAGGCGTTGGGGCGTTGATGTTCCTCAAGATGAGGAAGCCCGGGCAGGCTGTGCTCGAGCCGCAGCAGCAAAAGCTGGAAGAGCCAGAAGACCCGCCAGCAGACAACAAAACAACATCCGTACTGCGCCCGCCAGAAGCCAAAGTTGAAGAAAAGGAAGAAATGGAGAATCTCGACGACGATGCGGTAGAGCCCGTGCTGGAAAATAATTCGACAGTCCCGTACACGATACCGGATTCGCAGATCGACAAGACAGTGCTTTCAAGAATCGTGGAAAGGATAATAGGGGATCGGCCACACCTGCGCCCCGAAGACCAGCAGGTGCTAAAGTTCCTTGCAGAAAAGGAAGGCGCTGCCTTTGAAAGCGAGATCCGAACTAAGTTCCAGCTCCCCAAGACCACGATATGGCGGCTAGTCAAGAGGCTCGAGCGTGAAGAGCTAGTCGAGATTCGCAAGGCCGGCGGCCAGAATCTCATAAAACTCAGATTCGAGGACAAGCAGGCGTAGCCACGCTTAAATAAAACAAACTGGATAACTACGTATGAGCAGCTACCTCCCAGACGACATCACCGCACTGCTTTCTACTCCGATCGAGCATTTCATAAACACAAACGTAGTCATCATGGAAAGCGACAAAAATACCGACGAAGCGCTTGCGCTGATAAAGGAGCGGGGCGTCAGAAGCGTCCTTGTTTCACACCTAGGAGAAGTGGTGGGAATAGTGAGCAAGACGGACATACTCTTCAAGGTAATGTCGCAAGGAAGGAACCCGGGCAAGGTCCGGCTCAGGGAGATAATGACAGCTCCGGTGCTTGCAGTGGGCCCACACAACACTGTCCAGGAAACACTGTCCATCATGGACAAGCACGTGATACGACAGGTCATAGTGAGCTCGCACTCGGCGGTTCTTGGGATGGTTTCACGTGACGACATTTTCGAAAAGATCCACATGGCCACACTGTCAACCGCGCACACTGCTATCCAGGGAACGCCTGTATGCATAATCAACCCAAAGGCCATAGTGTACATGAAGGACGTAAACACCGCAAAACTGGTCTGCCCCTACTGCGAGTCGCCCTTTGATACAAAGGAAGGGCTGTCAAGCCACATCGACAGGATGCACTCTGGCTCTGGTGTGCTGGAAGGCGACGTCAGGCGCATGTTTGAATAAGCAGAAATATCTGTCAATTTGGCAGTACCTGCACCCTTGAATAGCTTATATTATGCAGCGCGGGAATTCAGCTGGAAATAGCCGGGGTAGCTCAGCTTGGTTAGAGCGTACGACTCATAATCTCACAACCGATAGGAAATCGTAAGGTCGCGGGCTCAAATCCCGCCTCCGGCACCTTTTTAATATGAATGGACTTGCGATTTGTGCTCGCGAAGGTACTTCTTCTTCTTGAACCTCTCGTTGCACTTCTCGCACTTGAACGGCCGTTCAAATTCTTCAAGGAAACGCCGCCTCCTTTCTTCTGGCGAATCAACAAC
>JAJPHX010000122.1 GCA_021325075.1 Nitrososphaeraceae archaeon
CAAACTCGCACCTTGCGATAAAGGAACTACCCGTCAGGAACGAGGAGATTGCGCGCTTTGCCACCAAGGAGTTCCTGGTTGAAAACTCGACGGCTTCTATCAACGGGTGCCACGTCATAGTCGGGGCAAGGGCTGTCCTTAACATGATGGCAGAAGACCTGAAAAAGCACAACTTTGCGCCAGAAACCATAGGCTCTGTAGCCAAAAAGGGAACAGCCGTGGTGATATTTGATAAAGATGCCAGCCAGTTTGTGGCATCAAAGGCAAAGCTTGCACGCCTGACAATCCCGGCGCAGCAACAGCAAGCACCGGCCTCCTGATGAATCCTCTAGAAGATTCCTTACCCGGATTTTATATGTGCGTCGTAATTTCTAACGTTGCACCGTGACGCTGATTTCAAGCAAGGAAAAAACAGAGGTATGGGAGGGTGTTGAAGATGTTGTCAGCAAGTCCTTGCAGGTTTTGCACAAGATACAAAAAACCTGTGACCTCTGCACCGAGGCCAACGGTCCTTCTGTAATCCTTGCAAATGGGCCAATAGCAGAGGCGTACGCCGACCTCAAGCGCAGAGGAGTGAAGACAAGGCTCATCACCGAAATCACCAAGGACAACATCCACTATTGCAGACAAATGATGGAGATTGCCGAGCTGCGCCACATGGACGGGATAAAGGGCAGCCTTGTCATTGCCGACGGGACGGACTATGCCGGCGTCGCAAACACGCAGGAGGCGCAGCCGATAACGCAGCTGATCGTCAGTAACGTCAGGGCCTTTGTAGAGCAGCGGCAATATTTCTTTTTAACTTTATGGAGCAAGGCAATGCCTGCAGAGCAGAGGATAACAGAAATAGAAAAGGGTGCAACGCGACGCGAAACCCGGGTGCTTGACAACCCGGAAGAAATCCTTGCAGAGATGAAACGGATGAATGATGATTCCAGCGAAATGTCTATTTGCGCAACGTCAGGCGGCCTGCAGTTCACCCGGAGCTTCCTCTACGACGCTACCAAAAGGCTGCTTGAAAGGAGCAGCAAGGGAAGCCACAAAGGCGTCAGGTACATCACCAACATCAACAGCGAAAACATCGACCTTGTAAAGGAATTCCTTGATCTAGGGATGCAGGTGAGGCATGTAAAGAGTCCCCAGCCGATGAGCTTTGGGATCTCAGAAAAGGAGATGGGCGCGACGGTGGAACTGCTGCAGGGCGACAGGATGGTCCAGAGCCTACTGCTGAGCAACGAGCCGCTTTACGTAAAGCACTTCCAGTCGATATTTGAAGGGCTGTGGAAGGGCGGGATTGACGCGGCAGAGAGGATAAGGGAGATAGAACAGGGCATAGAGCCGGCTGACATTGAAATCATACGCAACCCGCAGGACGCTCTTGGCAGGGCGTGGAACCTCATGAGGTCGCCCCAGCACGAAGTTCAGCTGATGTTTTCAACCACCGGTGCCTTCCAGCGGCAGCTCAAGATGGGTGGCCTCTCGGTGCTGACTGAGGCGGTGACGAAAGGCGCCAAGGTAAAGATACTCCTGCCGGCGGCAGACGAGCAGGTCAGAAATGCCATTGCAAAACTGAGCGCGCAGATGCCGGAAGTGGGGATAAGGGCTCTTGACAAGAGCCTCCAGACCCGGATAACTATACTGATAGTCGATAGGAAGGAGTGCATGCTCTTTGAGCTGAAAGACGACACAAAAGAAACCTCGCACGAAGCGGTGGGCGTGTCGATGTACTCTGGCAGCAAGACCATTGTGCATTCATATGCCTCAATATTTGACAGCCTGTGGAAGCAGACAGAGCTGTACGAGCAGCTGGCAGACGCAAACGAACAGCTCAAGGTCCATGACAAGATGCAGAGAGAATTTATCAACATCGCCGCGCATGAGCTTCGGACGCCAATCCAGCCAATCCTTGGCATGGCCGAGATGCTTGAAGCCGAGCTAGGAGACAAGAACGACAACATCAAGCTGATAGCCCGCAATGCAAGGAGGCTGGAGCAGCTCACCCGGAACATCCTTGATGTCACCAGAATCGAGAGCCAGTCGTTCAAGCTCGATCTTGAAGAGCTCAACCTGAACGACGTGATACTGAACACGATAGAGGACTACAGCGACCAGATGACCAACGGCGTGAAGCTGCTGTACCAGCCGGCGGATATTTTCGTCACGGCAGACAGGGAAAGGGTGATGCAGGTCGTCTCAAACCTGCTTGGCAACGCCTTCAAGTTTACAACGGAAGGCACGATAACGGTAACAGCCCAGCGAAATGGTGATGAAGTGACAGTTGCAGTAAGGGACACGGGCTCTGGCATCGATCCTGAAATAATCCCGCGGCTATTCACGAAATTCGCGACAAAATCAAATAGGGGCACAGGTCTTGGGCTCTTCATCTCAAAGAGCATCATCGACGCCCACTGCGGCAAAATCTGGGCAGAGAACAACAAAGATGGCAAGGGCGCGACCGTGTGGTTCAGCCTGCCTGCGCAGCAGTGATAATATACCATGGCAGGGAAGTGCAGGCATGCAGGACCCGAATTGCATATTTTGCAAAATTGCCGCTGGCAGCATACCGTCGAGAATCATAATGCAAAATGAAAGGGCGATGGCGCTGCTTGACGCCTTTCCACTAGCGACAGGCCATACACTCGTGATCCCAAAATCACACTATGCCCGGCTTCAGGATATGAACCGCGAAGATGCCCTTGCAGTTTTTGAAATCGCATGGAAGGTCGCCGGTGCAGTAGAGTCTGGCTCACAAGCGAGCGCCTCCACAATTGCAATCCACAACGGCAGGGAAGCGGGTCAGGAAGTACCACATGTCCACATCCATATTGTCCCAAGAAAGAGCGGCGACGGCGCAGGCCCGATCCATTCGATGTTCAGGAGCAAGCCAAAATTAAGCGCGCAGGCAATGGATTCTCTTCGAGAAGAGATAACCCGCAGCCTTTCTTGAAAGCAGCTTGAAAACCAGCACGGGAGTCATTGTCATGACGTTGCCTTCTATTTTGTGGCCGGCCACAAACATCGCGACAGCTGACGCCAACATCGCAATGCCAGCAGGCAGATTCGTCTGCATGCCTGCAAAGTAGCCGATTATAATGGCAAGCCCTGTTGCATAGAACGGCGCACCGACAAAGTGCAGCGCCTGATTGGTAGGGTGCTTGTGGGTGTTTCTGACCAGCTTTACTATTGCTGCTGCAAGCACGGAGAATATTCGATTGATCAACTGATAATTCTTTCTATTATTGGCGGGATCTCTGCAAGGCGCGCCACCGTGTATACTGGCTGCTCGCATTTCTTGGCTGGCACCTGCAGCGAAAAAAGTGAATTAGTCGTCCTTATCGTAGTCATGCCAAGCGTGTTTGCCGGGCAGATGTCTGTATCCAGCCTGTCGCCAACCATGATGCATTCGCTTGCGGGCCTGCCGGCATGCTCCAGCGCAAGCTCGAAAATCTTTGGGTCCGGCTTTTTCAGCCCGACCATGGATGAAATAACCTGCACCCTGAAGAATTTGGCAAGGCCGGCTTTTTCAAGCAAGTCGTTGATGTCCTCTGCCTGGTTTGCTATTATCCCCATCTCGTAGTTTGAGAGAGCCTTGAGCGCAGGCCCGGCATCTTCAAAGAACCGAAAGAGCTCTTTTCTTCCCTGCTTTATCTGGGGCTCGAGCCTGCTCAGTATTGCCTTGTCGTAGCCTGGAGGCGACAGCATTCCGCACACTTCGATCACCAGTTCTTTCACGCTCCCATATCCAATTTTCCGGTCGCGAATAATGCTGTTCCGGACTGAGCGGTAGTTGCGCTGGTCTATCCTTGCGCCAAAGCCGTTCAGTGTTTCAAGCAGCTTGCTGTCAAAGTGGGCGATAAAGTTCCACTCGTCAACAAGTGTCTGTCCAAGGTCAAAGAATATGAACGGCTTGTACATCTCTACGTTGTTAGACTAGAGTGTTATTCTGCGTTTCGAAAAAAGACGGCAACACTTTAAATAGCGTTTTTTACTTTCACGCCTTGTCTTACTGATGAAAAGAGACTATGACATTATTATCGCAGGCGGCGGCCTCGCGGGCCTAATTGTTGCGTCTTCTGCAGCCTATTATTCAAAGCAGTCGCTAAAGATTCTTGTCATCGACAGGAACCCGTTTTCGCAGCTGGGCAAAAAGACTGTCTCCGGCTGGGTCTGCGGCGACGCTGTGGGCAAGAATACAGTTGACTACATGAAGGACAGGATCAAGATCAGCTGGGGTCACCCAGAAATAGAGCACCCGGTAAAGGGGGTCATCGCCTATTCGCCAGATCATGAAACAGGTATCTCGTTTGACGGCGAGGGCTACATCCTCAACCGGCGCCTGCTGCCAAAGAGGCAGTATGACGACGCTACAAAGGCCGGCATCGAGGTGAGGGAAAGGATAGCATTGCGCTCGCTTATCATCGAAGACAACACCGTAGTGGGCGTCGAAGGCGACGACCTTGACAACAAGACAGTGTTCAAAAAGACCGCGAAACTGGTGGTTGACTGCACTGGCGTGACTTCTGTATTGCGGACGAACCTGCCGATAAAGTCGTTTATCCAGCGCAGGATCGACCGCGACGACCTTGAAGCCACTGGCCGGTACATCTACAACTTTGACCTTGCAAACGACGACAAGACGTACTTTGATCCTGATTACTGCATCATACACCTTGATCAGAAATTGGCGCCTGGCGGCTATGGCTGGGTGTTCCCGAAAGGCAAGAGCAAGGTGAACATCGGCCTTGGAGTTCAGCAAAAAGCGTTTGAAGCGCGCAACAAGGAGATGGGAGTCCGCCCGGACCTCAAGACACTCATCGACGAATATGTTGAGGCAAACCCTGTGGTGGAAAACCCGCGCCTAGCAGACGGGACAGAGGACGACGGCAACGCTTGGGGCACTTGGCAGGTTTCTGTTAGGCGGCAGAACGACTGCCTTGTAGCAAATGGCTACATGCTGGTTGGCGACTCGGCTTGGATGCCAAAGCCGCTTGACGCCGGCGGGATCGGGCCAGCTATCATTGCCGCAACGATAGCGGGCAAGGACGCAGTCGGGGCCGTGCAGTCCGGCGACACTTCTGAAAAAGGGCTGTGGCAGTACAATAAGCACTTCATCAATGACTATGGTTACAAGACGGCCGGGCTTGAAGTATTCCGCAGGATGCTGCAAGGTTTGACAAACGAGCAGATCAACTATGGCATGAAGCACTTTTTGAGCAAGATGGACATCGACAAGATAACAAAGGGTGAGCACCCGGAATTCAGCACGGTTGACAAGCTGGGCATGATAATACGCGGGGCAATGAATAAAAAACTGGCCGAAGACCTGAGGTACTGCGCGAACATGAACAAGACCCTCGTGGACCACTACTACAACTACCCTGATGCACCTGAAGGCTTTCCCGAGTGGAACAAGAAGCTGCAAGCACATCTTTCAGAAGCATTTGCCCGGTACAAATGACGTCTTACTCTGGTTTTCCAGTGCATGAAACGATAGAACTGCAAGAGATTTTTGACATCCGGCGCGCAGTTGATCGGATGGCTGAAGCGTACGCGCGCCAAGGCGACACCGGCGACTTCAGCTACCGCATCTTGCTGCCAAAGGCCGAGAAATCAAATTCCAAGGCAAAGCGCCTTGGGATCGCGTTTCAGGGCGAATTTGTGCTTGCATTGAGGAAGAAAAACTTGGTGCCAAACGTCCGCGAAGTGCGATATATACACGATGACAGCCACTACGGCTGGCTTTTGGCAAACCCGCAAGTTTTCGAGCGGTTTGAAAAAGAACCCTAACAGAGTTGATACTTATACATATAGAACTATCCCGGAACAGTTCGTCAGTCAGCTGCCATGGGTAGCTTGCAAAATTTGCAGAGTTCTATTTAAAAAGATTATATAATATTCACACACCGCTATACAATATCTTTGAACCTTAAGGAGGCAAATGAGGTCTTTCGCCGGGCCATAATCAAGGCTTACTTTGAGCCCCAGCTGCTAAAGATGGACTACCACAAGTCAAGTGTCAAGCACCCTTCCGTTTCTGACGACGGCCTCACCATCGAAGACGTCCTACACCTCTACTTTGACATCATGACCGGCAATGACTATCCTGATGGAGACGAATGGTTCAGCATAGAATACCTGCTTCCGTACAGCGTGAAGCTGCCTGACGGCCTGAAGGGGCCGGACTACTTCACCACCCTTTCAGTCGCGGAAGGCAAGCACTTTTGGCGCCACCGCGAGCTGGTGCGCTTCAAGTACGGCAAGTCGAAAAAGCTGGCAGAGTCGCTCCAGTTCATTGACAAAAAGTACAAGGAGCTCAGCAAGGCAGTGCACGACTCACCCGCAATCAACCAGCTGAAATGATCATCTGGTCTTCCATTCGTTGTTCTTGAAGATGTAGTTGACGCCGTTGCTCTTGGCAATTGACGGGTTCCACTTTGAGCTTGCCTCGTCAAAGGCGTACCACACTTCCTCTGTCTTTGGCGGAACCGACTTTAGCTGGAGCGGCACGACGTCAACCAGGTACTCTATCTTTTCAATGCCCATCTCAAACTGCCTGTCGCCCTTGCCGGTCAGCGGGAACACGACTTCAAAGTCGCCCTTGTTGATTCCAGAAAACTTGAAAAAAGCTTTGATGCCTTTTCTGCCCCGCCTGCGCTTGATGTCTTTTATCACGCCCTTTACCTTGAACCAGCTTTCCATCGTAAATGTCTGGAAGAACGACTCGTCGTACGGCACTGGAAACCCGATCTCGATCATGCTCACGTACTGCGGGTCGTCAGGCTGCACCTGCTTCTCCTCCACTTCGTAGGAGCGCTTCAATGTGTCATAAATGACTTCAAGCTCCCAGGGAGATATGCCATAGTGGTAGAAAGTGGCTTCTGGCATTGTGCGCTAGCAAAAGATGGTTGGAAGAAGAAATTAAAGTCTATTGCTAGAGCACGCCGATAAACTTCATCAGGTATACAAGCGAGAGGGTCACTGTAGAGCCTGCCATGTGCTTCCACGGGATCGGCGGCAACCTTGGCGCGTTGAGGATTATCTGGTGGTTGTCTATCACGCTAGTGATGTACTGGCGCAGCTTTGCGTTCCAGAGCTGGTATTCTATCTTGTGCTTGTTGAGGATCGATTCAATCTCGTAGATTACCGGCGATCTTACCGAGCGGATGTGTTGTATGTACCTGCGCGAGATCTCGACTTCAGCATGGATCGCGATCAGGCCCTGCTGCATCTCTAGCAGCCGCACGTGCATCTCCCAGGGCTTGGCCAGCCTTTTTGCAAAGCCATGCCCGATCTGGGTTGATTTCTTGTTCTCCAGCTTGACGCTTGTAAAGCCTTCTAAGATGAGCGCGTTGATAATCTCGTCTTTCTTTATCTTGACCATGAGGCAGAGGTGATCAAGCTCGACTTCTTCTCTGCGAATGAAGTCCTGCAAACCCTTGACAATGTTTACTGTTCTTGGATAGCTAGTGAGGAATTCGGACATTTCTGAAGTGTAGTATTGTTCCATGTAATGGAATATTAAAACTATATGCATTCATGTTAGCTACACTTCGGTGTCATCAACTAGGCTTCTTAGGTAAATGTCTTGCCCTGGCTCAACCGCCATGTCTCGCCATGAGAACCTCCTGTCAGACCACTCGACCTTGGCGCCTCTCACTACGGCAGCCGGTGTAGACTCGTCGCTCTCGCCCATTACAGCCACTCCCATCGTTGCCAGCCCGTCGGCAACCGCCCTGAACGTGACTTTCAGGATATTGCCAAAGAGGTCGCGCCTGCCTCGCAGGTCTTCGACTGGCTGAAAGCCGGCGCATGCAATTGCCACACCCGTCGTGCCGATGCGCGTCGGCATGAGCCTGCTGTCGGCAATGACGATCCCTACCCTGATGCCATGCTCTACCAGGAATTTCTGCCTCAGCTTCTCTGCAGATCCGAAAGAATCGCGCGGATACAGGATGGCGTACCCCTTTGGCACGTTTGACTTGTCGATGCCGGCGTTGGGAGCAATCATGCCGTCCCTTATTGCAAGCAGAAACCCTGGCACGCCCTTTATGATATAGTCAGACTCCCTGAGCACGAGCTCTGCCATCTTGGCGTCCATGTGGCATTTTGCCGCGAGCGCTCTGGCTTTTTTGCTCGGCTTTACTTTCCGAAGGCTGACAACCGACCCTTCGCTCATGGAAACAAACTTGCTCGAGACCACGACGATATCGTTGTCTCTATATTCAAAATCCTGCAGGCTCTTAAAAAGGTCAAACCTGCCACTTTTGAGCCTGACACGCACCGACAGAACCTCGACCAATAAAATCACAGTTGTGAGAGCTCTCTTTTGTGCTTTCCCCCTTGTCCAAAGGTTTTAATCCGTCATCGGAGCAAAATCTCGCATACGTGAACTGTTTTGACTGGAATGACTATTACTGAAAAGATACTTGCGCGGGCATCTGGCAAGCAAAAGCTGTCGCCCGGCGATGTCGTGTTTGCCAAGGTAGACAAGGTGATGATGCACGACGTGTCAGGGCCTGGAGTTATCAAGGTATTTAGCGAGTGGGAGAAGAAGGGCAAGAAGCTAGAGCGCATCTGGAACCCTGACAGGGTCTGGGTCACGGAAGACCATTTTGTACCTGCAGCCGATCGGGTTTCGGCAGAAAACATCATCACGCTTTCCAACTTTACAAAAAAGTACGGCATCAACAGGCACTTCAAGTACGGCCTCGGGCAGTACGGGATCTGCCACACGTTGTCGCACGAGGAAGCAATGGTGCTTCCTGGCGAAGTCTATGTTGGGGGCGACTCGCACACAAACACGACAGGCGCGATGGGGACATTTGCCGCAGGTCTTGGGCACACCGATGTCGCGTACGTGCTCATGAACGGCCAGATCTGGTTCCGAGTGCCTGAAACAATGTTCTTCAAGATAGAGGGCAATAAGCCTGACTACATCATGGCAAAGGACATCATCCTGAAAATCATCGGCGACATTGGCACCGACGGCGCCAACTACAAGGCGATGCAGTTTGCCGGCAACGTAGTCAACGGACTGACAATGGAGGAACGCCTTACGCTTACAAACATGACTACAGAGGCCGGCGCCAAGAACGGGATAATCGAGCCTGATGAGACGACCTTTGCATACCTCCGCGAAAGGACTGATGCCAAGTATTCTCCGGTGCACGGCGACTCTAACGCCGAATACTCTGAAGTTTTCACTTACGAAATGGACAAAATGGAGCCAACAATTGCCAAGCCGTTTTCGCCCGGCAACATCTCTGTTGCAAGGGAACTACAGGGGACAGAGCTTGACAAGGCGTACATAGGCTCCTGCACCGGCGCAAAGCTGGAAGACCTTCGCGAAGCAGCTAAAATATTGAAAGGCAAGAAGGTCAAGATCCGCACTGAAGTGCTGCCAGCCGCACAGTCAATTTACATGAAGGCGTTGAAGGAGGGGTTGATCACCATTTTCATGGAAGCCGGTGCCATTGTCGGTCCGCCGACTTGTGGCGCATGCTGCGGGGCCCACATGGGAGTGCTTGGCAAAGGCGAAGTGTGCATCAGCACGACTAACCGGAACTTTCCCGGCAGGATGGGACATGTCGAGTCGCAGACGTACCTTGCATCGCCAATAGTCGTGGCAGCATCGGCAGTGACCGGCAAGATAACCGATCCGAGGGACGTGAGACAATGAACAAAACGCTGAAAGGCAAGGTCCACAAGTACGACAGGGACAACATCGACACGGACGTCATAATTCCTGGCCCCTACCTGAAAATTCACGATCACAAGGAGCTGGCAAAACACGCAATGGAAGGAATTGATCCGAAATTCCCTGAAAAAGTATCGCAGGGCGACTTTCTCGTTGCAGGCAACAACTTTGGCTGCGGCTCTAGCAGGGAGCATGCGCCGATCGCTCTTTCGCAGACGGGCATAAAGGCGATACTCTCGCCGTCATTTGCAAGGATATTTTACAGAAATGCGGTAGACGGCGGATACTTGCTCCCGATAGAGATTGACGAATCGACAGTCGAGAAAATATCTGACAGGGATGAGCTAGAGATCGACCTTTCGCAAAACAGGATAACCAACCTTACAAAGAAGGAGCAGTACTCGATGAAGCCGTTCCCTGAATTGATAGCAAAAATTGTCGAGGCAGGCGGGCTAATGAACTTCAAGCCCGGCTCGGCCTGATTATTTTTCTACCCACCTGCTACCTTCTTTCTTGTACTCTCTTTTCACTGCAGACCACGCCACTTTATGCGCGACCTGTTCCCTGCTCTGGCGCTTTCCTCCGCGTCGCTTGGAAGGGCTGCTATACTGCTTCAGCGCGTTCTTGTGAGCCTTTTTGTAGATATGCTGGGCATGCATTGGAAGGGTGTCTAGGGCTTTTCTTGTTCTGGCAGACAGGCCAGAGCTGCTTCTTCCGCGAGTGCTCCTGCTAGTCTTTCTTTTTTTGCCAGAAGAAGATGATTTCCTTGGCATGATTTTTGTGGCTCAACATGATATATAATCAGTACATACAGTACTATCGTGGCGCGGAAAGGCCGGCTCGAAGAAATTTTTAGCAAGGCGCTGTACGCTGATGATGGCGCGCTCTATTCTGTCAGCTACCGCGATTTTGAACACATAGTTGAAGTGCCACTTTTAGAGTTTGTCGAGCTGTCAGAAAATTTTCAAGTCATACCACATAACAGGGTCGTGCTTGTAAAAAAGGGTGGGCAGATCCTGTACCGCAAACATGGTTTTAGCACTCTATGATCCAGCCTTTCGGAAGAAACTTGTGTTTGTCTTCTGCCCTGCCGGTGGCGGTCGCATAGCGCCACACTCGCATATCACTGCCTGCAGCCACGCTTGCTTTGATCTTTGCAAGCGCTTCGATCTCTGTCTGCAGCCCGTCGATGTTTGCCGATGTAGTAGAATGTTTTCGACAGAACTGGCAGTTCTCGTCAAGTGCAGCCACTCTGTTTGCGTCGATCAAAGGATATGCTTTGCACGCAAGGGGGCGGCTGGAATAAATCCTGCACTTGAAGCCGCCGTGAGGCGACCTTTCAGTGCTTTCAGTGTCAAGGAAGGGGCAAAGGTCACCGTCGTCATTCTTGCCCATCATTTGATAAGCGATTATTTTCTCAGGCGATTCTTTTCCAACTGCAAGCCTCGGCACTATCCTGATATTGATTTTCATTTTTCTGGCAAGTTTTTCGATCACTTCTTTTTCTTCTGGCAGTACGAGAACTCCTATCTTGCCGTATTCAGTAATCGGGTAATATTGCCTGTAGATGCAGCAATCAGAACAGTCTTCAATGCAGCTGAATTTTTTTATCATTGCTTGTTTTCCTGTATGATCTGCCACTCTATGCTGTCAGGAGCAAGATCCGAGTACTTCAAAAAAGCGATGTCGTAAACTGACTTTGACTTTTTCAAAACTTCAAGATCATATTTTTTGTCACCCTTTGCGTTCTCCTTGTATATGCCAAAGCGTAAGATCGCCTTCTTCTCGTAGCCCGCCTTGAATCTTTCGTAGTTCTCAGAGAACTGCACTTTTTTCACAAAGCCAGTGTTGTCGTTCTTGTAGTCAGAGCCACCGTAAAGTATGAACCAGTAGCTGTCGTCCTGCTCGACAAACCTCAGCTTTATTTTGTCGTCAGGCCACCACTCTATCGTCTTTTTCCACAGCTTGAAGGCGGCCATCTTGTCTTGGAAAAGCGGAAAGACATTCATGTAAACGTCATGGTAGCGGTAGCCTACGCCGACAAAGTCCTTGACCCAGACCTCGGGCTTGCTCAATGGTAATGCTTCCAGCCACTATAATAAAAGTGTCAAGATGCAGACGAATCGCCTAGTCAATTGTGTGATATCGTCTAAAGCGCGATTGGCGGCTCTTGCACATGAACACAAAGTTTCTGATCATTTCAACGGTCGCGGTTGCCGTCATCGCGATTGCAATCATAAACGCCGCGTCAGCGCAGGTATATCCCGGCACAATACCTGATACAAACAATACAATCTCTGTTACAGGCACGGCGATTCAAAAAGTCGAGCCTGACAGGGTGACGGCGACATTTGCAATCGAGACAACCAGCAAGACTGCCGGCGACGCGCTTCGGGCAAATTCGGAAGCGATGAACAAGGTGCTTGGCGCGCTGAAAGATGCCGGCGTACAGGAAAATGAAACGCACACTTCATTCTTTAGCATCTCTCCAACCTACAACTATTCGCAGTCAGACAACGTACAGGAGCTGAAAGGGTACACGGTGACCAACTCTATCATGGTTGAAAGTTCGAACCTGTCAAACGTGTCCAGCTGGATAGATGCCGCGGTCGGAGCCGGAGCAAACAGAGTAGATGGCTTGTCCTTTACGGTGTCTGAACAGAAAATGGACAAACTGAGGGCAGACCTGACACAGCAGGCAATAGATAATGCAAGGAACAAGGCCGATGCTCTTGCGCAGGCGCTTGACATAAAAATAACCGGAGTCAAGGCGGCCAGCCTGAACGACTTTAGCAATCCTGTCAGCCCACTTTCGCTGTCACTGGCACCCATGGCTGCTGCTCCTGAGAGCATAAAAACACCTATAACGCCCGACGATCAGACCATAACTTCAACTGTAACTGTGATCTACAAGATTGGATAGAAATCCAATCTGACTCTATATTTTATGTCTATATGCCTACCTACGCAATGCTTATTACAAGCTGCTTGCATGCTAGACGTTGAGATGGGCGAGGTATACCGCAATAGCGTCAAGATAGTAGGAGACGTTCTGCGCGTAGCGGACGAATCTGGAATAGGAGGCGTAAATCTCACATCTTTGCTCAGAAAGGCAAACCTGTCGTACGGCAGGCTCTCAAGCGTCGCGGGCAAGCTTTTGGAAGCCGGCCTGATTGACGAGCAGGTGCAGGAAGGCCAGCGCATCTACGTGATTACTTCACGCGGCAGGGACTATCTTCAGAAGTACCAGCAATTCGCAGAAATGGCAGACTCGTTTGGCCTGAAACTATAAGGCTATTGTTCCTTTTCAACAGCTTCGATATGACATTCATGACCCCTGTGCTCTTTATCTAGCTTCAGGGCTTCTTCATTTGTTATCGGGAACTTTTCCTCGAGCAGGTGCTGCTCACCAATCTTTTCCAGAAGAACCTTGCCGCATGTGTCGCATACGAGCTGCATTATGACGACGCCCATTTCACGATCAATCTTTGACAATGATATTTAGAGTATTCTTTTAAACATGCATTACTTATCCAGATCGACCGGTATCCGCCTAAAGGCACCGCGTATGCTGCCCATCATGCCGCCCTTCTTGGTTTCCTTCTTTTCTATGGGCTTGAAGCATTCGGGGCACAGGGCGCGCAAGTTTATTGGTCTGTTGTCTTTGAGCGAGCCGTTGATGTGCTCAAATTGCGGCTGGACGCTTGGGGAGAACTTTACCCCGCATTTCTGGCACCTGCTGTGAGCCCGCTCCAGCACTGTCTGCCTGATGCTCAGCGTCAGGTGCTCGTATTTTTTCTTGTCATAGCTTGGACCTTCGCCTGGCGGACCGAAAAACGACACTGGTACAACCTGATCTTGCTCAAACTTATTTCTTGCGATCCTAGAGTATCTTGGCGCTTCTGGCGACTGCGTACACGTGATCTTTGAGGTCGCGCTCATAAAGCGAGTTCATTTTTTCAAGAAGTACCGAGCGAGCCTGCGCCCTTTCCTCTTCGCTTCTGGCCGATAGGACAGCCGAGAAAATGTCCGGGAAGTTCTCTTTTATCCAGCCGTCAAGCACAAGGTACCTGCTTTCGTTTATCCATATCACCTTGGATGTTGACTGGTCCACTTCATCGCTGAACCTCCCTGTGTCAATTCTGTCGATCAGCATAAAGATGCAGTTGTTTGGGTCGGGGCTTGCCAGCACCTGCTTTGAGTGTTCTCCTGCGCGGCCGGATTCCACGCGTTCCACCAAGCCCTGCGGCCGTACGTACGTGCCGACGACATTGACCTTGCTGCCGTTTGTCGATTGCACTCGGCCAATAACGATTTTGTTGAAATTACCTTCCTTTTGTGCTACGAAAACGTAGTCGCCGGGCTTGATTCCTCCCTTGCCAAACATGCTGTACCTGAATCCGGTTTGCAAATTATATAATGTTATCTCGATGGCTTGTGGTGATTTTGCACGTTTGTATGCTTTATCAACTGGCATATCATAAGTTTTTCAGGATTCTCTCTATCATAAGCCAAGGGAATTAGTTTTTACTGATTTAATCAGTCAGAATTACATTTATTAACACAGGCTTACATGGTTACGGATATGCACAAGTTCGACGAGCTTGACATGCGCATACTGTCGGAACTGTCAAAGGATGCCAGCATTTCGATACCAAGGTTGAGCAAAAAGCTCAACGTTAACGCTTCTGTTCTTTACAGCAGGATAAAGCGCCTTACAAAGCGCAGCCTGGTCAAAAAGTTCACGGTGGTGGTCAACGAAAACATGCTTGGCATAAATGTCAAGGCTACTGTTGGCATCAACCGCGACCCAAAGCTGAAAGAGCCAATCCATTCAGAGCTCTTGAAAATCCCAGAAGTCCGGTCACTCTCTGAAGTGACTGGCAGGTTCGACATGATAGTAAGCGTGAGCGCCCACACGCTGGAAGAATTGCACAACATCGTTATCGAGCGCGTCGGCAAGATAGAGGGGATACAGAACACCGAGACGTTCGTAGAGATGCAGAGGACAGAAAAAGAGCCAGTATACACAGTGCAGTCCCAGCTTTCAAGGTAGCAACAGATGTTTTATATAACGCAAATGCCACCTTCAATCTAAATTGTCGGTTATAGAGCGCAAGATATCTGAAATGATCCAGACGCTCCGGCTGGCAAAAAAGACCAGCAAGGAAGACTACACCCAGCACCTCCGGCTGGTGGTGCTTGGCCTGATGGCAGTTGGCGGGATCGCTTTTGTCATCAAAATTATAGCCGAATACATCACTGTTGGCACCGGCGGCAGGGGCTAGTCGGGCACCGAATAAATACGGGCCAGAGATTTTCAATCCAGTTTGAACAAGATTGTGGCGATAGTTGTAGCAGCTGCCGCGGCTATAATCTTGGCAAGCGTCATAATCTACCAGAACAACGGCCAGCTGGAAGTTGCCAAGACGGCTAACAATTCTACGGATTTCAAATTGCCCGAATTTGTCACGGCGCCCGGCTTTAGCGCAGATGAGATAAGGGACATACAGAAAGAGGTTTGCGGCGGAATTGGCAGAGAAGACTGGGTGCCGCAGGAAGTTATCTTTGCTTATCTGGAGCCAAGGGAAGCCGTGTTTAGAATCCCCTGCGGCATTGGGCCTGCTGGCCACTTGTTCAGGACATTCTACATCTCTGGGGCAACGCCCACGATAATAGATGAATACCACCCTAATTCACAATCGCTGTTTGACGTTGCCTCAAAAGAGCAGGCAGCAGAATACGTGATGTACTTTAGCGTCGTGTTCGCAGGCAAAATGGACAACAAGCAGTTTGTATTGACAGAAGACCAGTACTACAGGTGGGCGGCACAATGCGATGCAAACAACACGTCGGTGGCTAAAAAACTGATGGTAACTGCCTCAGGCGAGGATCACGTGGTTGAGCTGAATTTTGTCGACAAAGTGAATAGCTCATTTGAGCACCGCCAGTACCTGGTCAGCAGAGACGGCACAATCACGCTCTTGGAAAAAGAGTCTCTAGGGCATTGCGACCTCGCTACTTGAGCCTAATGGGTAAAACATAAAATAGCATTGCATTCAAGTTTGAAGCATGGAAAGCAAGACCGAAAATAATTCTATTACCCATGTCACGGCAAAGTCATGGGATGCCGAAGTGCTCAGATCAGACCTGCCAGTCTTTGTAGACTTTTGGGCAGAGTGGTGCGGTCCATGCAGGATGGTGGGGCCGGCAGTAGAGCAGATCGGGCGCATAATGACTGGCAAGGTCAAGGTAGCCAAGCTGAACGTGGATGAGAACCAGGCAATTGCAATGAAATACGGCGTGCAGTCGATACCCTCGCTTATCCTGTTCAAGGGCGGCAAGGAAGTTGGAAGGACAATAGGCGCGGCTCCAAAAGAAACGTATATCAAGTTCATCGAAAACACACTGGCAAAGTCATAATTGCGTCCCCGCGCAAGGGGAGCCGCACAACTTTATTTCAACGAAAGCATTAATACCGTATTTTGATGTCTAACACAAGAACATAGTCATTGGGAAAGAAAGAACTGGCAGCACTCTTCTCATCAAACCCGGATAGGTATTACAAGGTCTCGCTATTTGACAAAATGGGCTTTTTGCGCAAAAAATGTGGCAATTGCGAAAAGTTCTTCTGGACACTTGACGATGGAAGGCAGTTCTGCCCCGATCACGAGAATTACAGTTTCATTGGCAGGCCACCTACAAACAAGAGACTTGACTACGTCAACGCATGGAAGGAGACAGAGAAATTCTTTCAAGCAAACGATCACACTATTGTTAGGCGATATCCAGTTGTATGCCGCTGGCGCGACGACCTCTATTTCACTATAGCATCCATTGTTGACTTTCAGCGCATCATGGGAAACCAAGTGGTGTTTGAGCTTCCAGCGAACCCGCTTGTGGTGCCACAGATGTGTCTACGCTTCAATGATATCGAAAACGTGGGGCTGAGCGGCAGGCACTATACAGGCTTTTGCATGATAGGCCAGACCTGCAACGCCGACGCGGAAGGCGGGTACTGGAAGGACAGGTGCATCGACCTTGACTACGGCATGCTTACAAAAGGCCTTGGGATAAAGCCGGAAGAAATAACGTTTGTCGAAGATGTGTGGATGGGCGCCGGCGCCTTTGGGTATTCACTTGAATATTTTGTGCGCGGCCTGGAGCTTGGCAATGCTGTCTTTACCGAGTTCGAGGGCAACGAGAACGATTATCGAGTGATGCCAAACAAGATAATCGACATGGGCGCCGGCCTTGAGCGCTTTTCGTGGATAACGATGGGGACTCCGACCAGCTACGACTGCTGCTTCGGGCCAGTCCTTGGCAAACTGAGGGATGTCACGGGTACCGACAGCAACAGCGAAGTGCTGTCACAGTATTTCGGGGCAGTATCGTCAAAGCTCGACCACACAAACAGTGTAAGAGATCTCAAGTCGCTTATCGCAAGGGAAATGGGGATCTCTGATGAAAAACTTGCCAGCATGGTAGCTCCACACGAAGCCATCTACACAGTTGCCGATCATGTCAGGACGCTCATATTTGCTATTTCTGACGGCGCGCTTCCTTCAAACGTAGGCGGAGGCTACAACCTGCGCGTCATTTTGCGAAGGGCGCTTTCCATCCTAGAGCGGTTTGGGTGGACGAACATCAAAGTCGAAGATGTAGCAGACCTGCACATCGACTACCTGCGCCAGATGTATCCCGAGCTTGAAGAGCACCGTCAGGATGTCGGGACCATACTCCAGCTGGAGGCGGGCAGGTACGCCGGCTCTCGCGAGCGCATGAACTCTATTGCCACAACTCTAAAGACAAGCAAGAAAGCCGAGCTGTCAGTGGATGATTTGATAAGGCTTTACGAGTCAGACGGAATCACGCCTGACTTTTTGGTGGAGCAGGGAGTGATACAGGGCGTGCCGTCGTCATTTTACACAAAGCTTGCAGAGCTGCATACTGCCGCAAGCCAGGTAGCCCAGACAAACAAGCCTATCCGCGGGCTTGAGGGATTGCCGCCGACAAGATTGCTCTACTATGAAGACGAGTCGATACGCGAGTTCCATGCAAAGGTGCTCAAGGTTGCGGACAACAAGTTTGTCATTCTGGACCAGACTGCATTTTACCCAAGGGGCGGCGGGCAGGAGCCGGACACCGGCGAAATCGAAGGTGCCAAGGTGATCGAAGTGATAAAGCAGGCAGATGTCGTCGTTCATAAAATAGAAGGAGGTAGGCTCGCGGAAGGCCAGAACGTCCATGGTGTTGTCAATGCCCGCCGGCGCGACCTTATCACAAAACACCACACTGCAACTCACGTCATCAACTCTGCTTCAAGAAACACCCTTGGCTCATGGGTATGGCAAAACTCTGCATTCAAGGAGGAATGCTACGGCAGGCTTGACATCACACACCATTCAGCTCTGAGCAAGGATGATGTCCAAAAGATAGAGCATGCGGCAAACCGCGTCATCAGGGAGAATCACCCTGTCGTGATAAAGACGTACGATCGCGGTGACGCCGAGCAGGAATTCACCTTCCGAATCTATCAGGGAGGAGTTGTGCCAACAAGCAACGTCAGAATAGTCAACATTAAGGGGTGGGACATCGAGGCCTGCGGGGGAACCCATGTAAGGAGCACGGGCGAGATCGGCCTTGTCAAGATCGTAAAATCGGAGCGCATACAGGACGGAGTCGTCAGGCTCGAGTTTGTCGCCGGCGAAGCTGCAGTCAACTATATGCAGCATCTGGATAGCCAGCTTGCTGCAATATCTCAGGCGCTTGGCTCAAGTCGCGAGAAGGTGCTCGAGTCATTCAACAAGTTCATGGAAGAGGCCGAGGCTACAAAGAAGAAGGTGCGGACAATACAAAGAGTCGTCGCAGAGCCTATTGCAAGGAGCATTTCTGCACAGGCAAAAAAGCTGGGCTCAGGAGTCCACCTGTACAGCACCTACGACGAAGAGCTGGACGATGACTACCACATCGCTATTGGCGAAAAAGCCATAGAGCTCGACCCTTCGCTTGTTTACGTCGCGCTCATATCAAAAGGCGCAGGCATCAGAGTCATCATATTTGCCGGCGAAGCCGTGCGCAAAAAGGTCAAGGCGGGGGCAATTGCAAAGCAGATCTCTGCCAAGCTTGGAGGCTCGGGCGGGGGAGACGATCGCTTTGGGCAGGGAGGCGGCCGGCTAAAGGACATGATAAAAGAAGCATTGCTGTTAGCTGAAGAGGCTGCAAAATAAGTCAAATGAGCGAGCGCATTGACTGGAATTCAATAGAGAGTAAGTGGATAAAGCGCTGGCAAGACCAGAAAGCCTTCCAAGCCGATCCTGACGGCAGAAAAAAATACTTTGTAACAGTAGCATATCCGTATCCCAATTCGCCCCAGCACATCGGCCACGGAAGGACCTATACGCTTGCCGACGCACACGCCCGCTACATGAGGATGAGGGGATACAATGTCCTCTTCCCGATGGGCTTTCACTACACTGGCACCCCGATCCTTGGCATGTCCCGGAGAGTTGCCGCCGGCGATCCGGACTTGATGAACACTTTTCACAAGATATACAAACTATCAGACGATGTCATTTCCACATTTGTAGAGCCAGTCAGGATAGCAAGCTACTTCCACAACGAGATCAAACTGGGCATGAAGGAGATGGGCTACTCAATTGACTGGCGGCGCGAGTTCACCACGATTGACAAGCTGTATTCAAAATTCATCTCGTGGCAGTTTAGGACACTGCAAAAGAAGGGGCTCATCGTACAGGGCTCACACCCTGTAGGCTGGTGCCCGCGCGACCAGAACCCCGTGAGCCAACATGATACGATGGGCGACGTGGAGCCCGATTTCAATGAATACGCGGTGATAAAATTCAGGTCTGGCGACTATGTGATCCCTGCCGCGACTTTGCGGCCTGAGACGCTCTTTGGAGTCACCAACATGTGGGTCAACCCGGATGTTGAATACGTGCAGGCAAATGTTGACAGTGAAAAGTGGATTGTCAGCAAAGAGGCTGCAAGAAAACTGGAATTTCTCAATCACAAAGTAGAAGTGAGCAGGCCAATAAAAGGCAGAGAGATAGTCGGGTGGAGCGCAACCAATCCTGTCAACAATTCTGCTGTTCCGATATACCCGGCATCTTTTGTCGAGGCCGACAGCGGCACAGGAATAGTGATGTCGGTTCCTGCGCATGCGCCGTACGACTATCAGGCTCTTGAAGACTTGAAAGCTAATACAAAAGTGCAGCAAGAGTTTGGTATTTCCGTAAATGTCAGTCCAATAAAGATAATCGAGTCTGAAGGGTATTCTGGCGTACCTGCGGCGGAGGCGATAAGGCAGGTGGGCGCATCAAGCCAGAACGACGAGAAGCTGGAAAAGGCTACAAGCGATCTCTATTCCCACGAGTTTTACAAGGGCAAAATGATAGAAAATACCGGCAGGTTTGCCGGCATGGCTGTGACTGATGCAAAGAACGACGTAAAGCAAGAGCTCATGCAGTCAGGCGCAGCTATCACCATGTACGAGCTTGTCAACAAGCCTGTGAAATGCCGCTGCGGAACAGAATGTGTTGTTAAGCTTCTGACCAACCAGTGGTTCCTGAATTATGGCGACAAAAGATGGAAAGGGCTTGCTCATGAATGCATAAACAGGATGGACATTGTACCGCAGGACATTCGGCAGGAATTTGACTATGTGGTTGACTGGCTGAGGGAGCGGGCCTGTGCAAGAAAATCCGGCCTTGGAACAAAGCTGCCCTGGGACCAAGAATGGATAATTGAGAGCCTCTCAGACTCTGTCATTTACATGGCATATTATATTTTGGCAAAATACGCCAACAGCAGCGCGATAAACGATGACGGCATCACTGACACATTCTTTGACTATGTGCTGCTGGGCGTCGGTAGCGCAGAGCAGATTACCAACGAATGCAAGGTGCCATTGCAAACAGTGGAGCAAATAAGAAATGAATTCCAGTACTTTTACCCTGTAGACTCGCGGCACTCTGGCCGCGACTTAGTTCCAAACCACCTTACATTCTTTATTTTCAACCACGTGGCGATATTTGACAGAGAGAACTGGCCGCAGCAAATAGTGGTTAATGGGTCGGTCCTGATGGAAGGCAAAAAGATGAGCAAGTCGCTTGGCAACATCATTCCGCTTCGCGCGGCAATCCGCGAACATGGCGCAGATACAATCCGCCTTGCAATGCTGGTATCAGCTGAAATCCTGCAGGATGCCGACTTTTCTTTTGACACTGCAAGGGGGATCAGGTCAAAGCTGCTCGGGATATTTGAGCTGGCAGCAAAATGTGCAGGCAAGCAGAAATCCCACGAAATGCAGCTTGAAGACAAGTGGCTTGCAAGCAGGATAGAGCGCACAGTGGTAGAAACAACGACGTCTATGGACAGGCTAAGGATGAGAGAAGCTATACACTACATCCTGTATTCACTTGACCAAGATTTGCAGTGGTATCTGAAAAGAGCGGCTGCCAAAGGACGCGTGAATATTACATCAATGCTAACAGAATTCCTTGAGATACAACTGAGGATGCTTGCCCCCTTTGCGCCGTTTACTGCAGAAGAAGTGTGGGAGCGGATAGGCGACAACCAGTCAGTGGCAGCTGCAGGCTGGCCAGTAGCCAAAGAGGAAAAGATAGATCTTGTCGCAGAGGAATCTGAGTTTTTGATTTCAAGCTTGCTTGCGGATCTGCAAAACATCATGAAGGTCACAAAAATAACACCGTCCAAGATCACAGTGTACACCTCCGCCGACTGGAAAGCACAGGTCTACAGAGTAATACTTGCGAGCATCATGGATGGCAAGACCAACTTTGGCGAAATCATGAAGCAGCTAATAGCAAACCCAGACACCTCCAAGGCAAAAACGGATCCCAAGCTTGTGCAAAAGATGATAGAAGACATTCTTTCGGCGCCGGTTGAAGCGCGTAACAGGAGATTGAAGATGGCAGAATTTGATGAAGTAGCTGCAATACAGGATGCGGCGTCATTGCTGTCTGCCGAGATCAACAAGGCGCAGATAACAGTCTATTCTGAAGAAGACTCTGCAAAACACGATCCAAAGTCAAAGGCAAAATTCGCAAGGCCATGGAAGCCTGCGATCTACGTCGAATAAAGTGCAATCTGTTCTCTGTTCAGATCCTGCCTTTTCTTTTTGCGACTATTGATGCAGCCATATACAGCACAAAGCCACAGATGACCATTATCAGGCCATAGAGCGAAAACGCTCCTCTGTCTGTGTACTGACCAAACCCTACAATGATTGCACCCAGTATCAAAAGTCCTATTCCTGCGCGGGCCGGGCCGGGCATCTGCACCTTCTTCTTTTTGGCAGTGGACACTACCACTGCTAGCCCACAGCCGTTAGATATCTCTATTGTCAATGTTTTTATGGCATTTCAAAAGTATGATAGCAAGACATGAAGATCGCAGTCGTCGGGATTGGCGTCGCTGGCGCATACCTCATGAACAGGCTGGCAAGCGATCACGACAACCACGTAGTCGGGTTTGAGCGAATGCCGGAGAGCCAGCACGACGCCGTGTGTGCCTGGGCCACCTGCGAAAACGTGATGTCCGGGCTTGCCAAGAACTGCGGCCTCAACTTTGACGATTATGTGCTCCACGACGGCAAGAACATGAGGGTGGATCTCGGGGACAAGGGTCACGTGGACATTGGCCTTCACGGAATGGTGAGCTATGACAAGTTGCGGTTGATACAGGACATGATAAAGGGGACTGACATAAGGTTTGGCAGGGCTCCGCGGAAGGATGAGCTGGAGCCGGACTTTGACGTCATTGTTGACTCAACAGGCTTTCACCGCAACTACCTCCCAAGGATCCCTGACGAACTGTGGATTCCCTGCGTCCAGTACAAGGTAAAGTATCCCGCCGGCAAGGAGCCCTTTGACGATTTTTACCTGCGCTCGTTTCCTTCAATGTCCGGCTACTTTTGGTATTTTCCGCTTGGCAACGGCTACGCTCATATCGGTGCCGGCGACTTTCTAAAGAGCCACAACCGCTATGTTGACGAGTTTCTGAAAAAGAATGACTGTGAGGTGATAAAAAAGGTTGGCAGGCCAGTCAGGCTCACGCCGCCGTCAAGCTGCGAGCCCTTCACGGATGGCCGCAAGTCAGTCGGGGTGGGAGAGTCTATAGGCACCGTCTACCCACTACTGGGCGAAGGGATAATCCCGTCAACTTGGTGTGCCGAGCTGTTTGTCAAGAACCTGCACGACATGCCAGCTTACCGGCAAGCTGTCCTTGAAAAATTCAAGATATACTCGCTCGTCTTCAAGTTCATCCAGCTAAAGATATCCCGCAAGTTCAATATCGTAAAGCATTCGATGGACATGCTCAAGGTGTACCAGCACATGAAGAGCGAGGAAGAGCGCTATGGTATGCAAGTCAGGATGGCCGATATGCTCAAGGTGTCCAAAGTCTAGATCTAAAGCTTTAAAAATCGAGCTCGTCCCAATGAGATTACTATGAGCTCGTCTATCGATCCGTCCAGGCAGCAGGATTTGGCCGCCATGGAGCAGAGGATCAACGAAATGGTCCAGCAGTCAAGGATTCTTGAAGCTTACATGAATGACATCATGACGCGGCAGGTGACAGTAACCAAGTTGATGGAAGAGGCCCGTCTGGCTTCGTCCACTATTCAAGGAATTTCTTCAGATTCTGAAGTGGAGTCGCTGATGCCTGTGGGCATTGGCGTTTATGTCAGGACCAACGTACCGCCAGTCAAAAAATTGGTCGTGACACTTGGCGCCGGAGTGGCTCTCGAAAAGAGCAGGGAAGACGCGCTAAACTACGTCGAGGCAAGGATCAAGGAATATGAAGTAGCTGCAAGGCAGCTTGAGGCGCAGAGGCAGGAAATAGCGATGCGCATGGAGCAGATGCAGGCGCAGATCAACCAGATGATAAGGGCTGCACAGACGCAGTAGGGTTGATGCTTTGCCGATTTTGGTTGAAAACAAATGTTTGACAAGCTAAAGAAGGCGTTTTCCAGCGCGGCAAAAGGCATAGGCCAGAAGGAGATAACCGAAAAGCTCCTTGATGATACGCTTCTCGATCTCCAGATCGCGCTCTTGGAAAGCGACGTGGCGCAAGAAGTTGTGGACAATTTATCTTCAATACTAAAAAAAGAACTGCTGGGCTTGAAACTTGAAAAGGGGCAAGACGCAGTGCAAATTGTCCAGTCAAAACTACAAAACGCGGTTGCCGAGATATTTGCCCGCGCCGGCAACCTCGACCTGATTGAAAAGATAAGGGCAAAGAAGGATGCAAAAGCAGGCCCTTTTGTCATAGTGTTCCTTGGTATCAACGGGACTGGCAAGACCACCACCGTTGCCAAGATGGGCAACTTGTTAAGGAAAGCCGGATTTTCAGTTGTGGTGGCGGCAGGCGACACCCATCGGGCCGGCGCAATCGAGCAACTGGAGCAACATATGAATCGGCTCTCACTTAAGATTGTAAAGCAGCGCTACGGCGCAGACCCGTCCTCTGTCGGGCGCGATGCAGTGGAACATGCAAAAAAGAACTACCTTGATGTGGTACTAATAGATACGGCTGGCAGGATGCAGACGTCAAAGAATCTGATGGATGAAATGTCAAAGATAGTCCGGGTAGTCAAGCCAGATGTCAAGCTGTTCATCGGCGACGCGCTTGCAGGCAACGACACGATAAATCAGGCAAGGGAGTTCTTCCAGTACGCGACTTTTGATGGCGCCATACTGACAAAGATAGATGCAGATGCAAAGGGGGGAGCTGCGATGTCAATTGCGTATATCACTTCAAAGCCCATCACCTACGTTGGGGTGGGGCAGGGCTATGATGACCTTATTCCATTTGATCCTGACAAGTTCATCGAGTCATTGTTTGGAAACGTCAGCGAGGTAAGCGTTGAGCAGCTGATGTCGATGCCAAGGCAGCCAGAGCCTGTCATCAAAGAATCCGAACCGGAAAAAGAGCCTATGGCTGAAGAAGAAAAGAAGGAAGAGAAATTGCCATCGCCGGCTCTAAAGCCTCAGGTTACCGCCAGTCCTGCCGGCATTTTTGCTCCAAAACCAGCAAAGGCCGAATCACAAGAAAAACCTGAACCAAAGATAATTCAATCTCAGCCGCCGATGCGGCAACCCCCGCCAAAGCCGGTTATGCACGAGCCCGAGCCGGCCAAAGAGGAAAAGAAAGTTGAACATGCGCCGCCACAGTCAAAGGAACTTCACACTCCACCTCCGGAAGTAGAGCAGCCAAAGGAAAAGAAAGGCAGGTTTGGATTATTTGGCAAGAAAAAGAGCGACGAGGATCGCAAAAAAGAAGAGGAAGAAAAGCGCAGGCGCGAAGAAGAGCAGGCAAAAGAAGAAGATGAAAGGGCGAAGGCAGAGGAAGAGGAGCGCGAGAAGATAGAGAAAGAAAAGGAAGAGAAAAAGAAGAAGCGTAAAGAAGATAAAGACACCGAGCAAGAAGAAGACAAGGTAATATATCTAACAGATGAAGACATTGAAGACCTCCTTAAGTAAGAAAGATGTTCTCAGCATAGCCGACCTGAGCGCAAACGAGATCAACCTGATCCTAAAGGTCGCTTGCAGGCTAAAAAAAGAATGGAAAAGTGGCCGGGGCCGGCAATTATTGCGCGGCAAGACACTTGGCATGATATTTCAAAAGCCATCAACCCGGACCCGGGTCAGCTTTGAAGTAGGCATGTCCCAGCTGGGCGGAGACGCGGTCTACCTGAGCGCAAACGACATACAGTTGTCGCGTGGCGAAACAATAGAGGACACTGCCAAGACGCTCTCGCTCTACCTTGACTGCATAATGGCGCGCGTATACGACCATACTGAAGTACAAAAGCTTGCTACCTACGCGTCGGTTCCCGTGATAAATGGGCTTTCAGATGCATTCCATCCCTGCCAGATCCTTGCCGACCTCATGACTATACAGGAGCACAAGAAAAAGCTGAAAGGGTTGCAGCTTGCATGGCTTGGGGACGGTGACAATGTTTGCAACGACTTGATGCTTGGCTGCGCCAAGACTGGCATCAGTATGACTGCCGCCTGTCCAAAGGGCTATGAACCGCTTGAAGAAGTAGTAATGCTTGCCAAGCAAGAGGGCAAAAAAACCGGGTCAGACATTGTGATAACAGAAGACCCTGCTGCGGCTGCAAAAGACGCTGATGTCGTAGTCACGGATACGTTCATATCGATAGGTAAGGAAGGCGAGCGTGCCACGAGGGAAGCCATGTTCCTTCCAAAGTACCAGGTCAGCTCTGAAACCATGAAACTTGCAAAAAAGGGCGCCATCTTTATGCACTGCCTGCCCGCAAAGCGCGGTCAGGAAGTGACTTCGGAAGTGATTGACGGCACGTCATCAGTAGTGTGGTCAGAAGCTGAAAACCGGCTGCACGTCCAGAAGGCTCTGCTGTGCCTCCTGATGAAGGCGGTATAACCATTCAGGATAATGGCGCAACGCATCCATACGGATAGCGAGCATGAGTTGTTTGACACA
>JAJPHX010000080.1 GCA_021325075.1 Nitrososphaeraceae archaeon
CCAAGGCACATGCTGCACCCTGATTCTCTCCATTCAAATCCGGCTTCCTGAAACACCCTGTCAAGGCCGAGCTGCTCTGCTGCTGCCTTGACATGCTGGGAGCCGGGCACTACCATCGCTCTCACTTTTGGCGAGACTTTCCTGCCCTTTACCACAAGCGATGCCTCTAGCAAATCTTCAAGGCGCGAGTTTGTGCAAGAGCCAATGAACACGCGGTCAAGTGGGATATCAGTCATCGGCGTACCGGGCTCAAGCGCCATGTATTCAAGCGCGCGAAGAGCCGCCTTGCGCTCGTTCTCATTTCCCTTGGCAAACTCGTCAGGGTCTGGCACCGTGCCGGTGACGTCCACCACCATGCCCGGGTTTGTGCCCCAGCTTACCTGCGGCGGTAGCGAGCTTACGTCAAAGTCAATAGACCTGTCAAACTTGGCGCTTGAATCCGTCTTCAGGCTCGACCAGTATTCTACAGCATTTTCAAATTGCTCGCCCTTTGGCACGTACCTTCTTCCGCGGATAAAGTCAAAAGTTGTCTTGTCTGGCGCAATCAAGCCTGCTCTAGCGCCGGCCTCTATCGACATGTTGCATATCGTCATCCTGTTCTCCATTGAAAGTTCCGAGATCGCCTCGCCGCGGTATTCAAAGACAGTGCCCGTGCCCCCGGCTGTCCCGATGGTCCTGATAACATAGAGTATGATGTCCTTGGCAGTGACTGCATGGGTGTTCTTGCGCCTGCCGTTGATGTTTATCGCAAATGTCTTTGGCTTGTCCATCCACATAGTCTGGGTGGCAAGCACATGCTCCACCTCGCTTGTACCAATGCCAAGAGCAAGAGCTCCAAATGCCCCATGAGTCGAAGTGTGGCTGTCGCCGCAGACGATTGTGGTGCCTGGCAGCGTGAGCCCAAGCTCGGGTCCGATGACGTGCACGATCCCCTGATCAGGGCTGTGCATGTCAAAAAGCGGTATGCCAAATTCCTTGCAGTTGTTGGCAAGCGTCTGGATCTGTATTGACGATATCTGGTCGACTATTGGAAGCGACCTGTCGCTAGTCGGCACATTGTGATCCATCGTGGCAAATGTCAAGTCTGGCCGCCTGACACGCCTGCTGTTGATGCGGAGACCGTCAAAGGCTTGTGGAGATGTGACTTCGTGCACAAGGTGGCGGTCGATGTATAGCAGCGAAGGTCCATCCTTCTCTTCATGCACTACATGGCTGTCCCAGATCTTCTCAAATATCGTCTTTGGCAAATGTGCGAAAAAATTTAGCCAAAAGGGGAATATAAAACAAACAGGCAGATAGTTTTAAATCAGGTAAGGCTTCACAAAATGGCGTATATGCACCCTCAGGATAAGAGATATCCCGATTACATAGCTGATCAGATCAAAAAGGGAACGACCACCTGTGCCTTGACTTGCAAGGATGGAGTGGTCCTGGCAGCAGACACACGCGCCAGCGCAGGTCTCTTTATCGCCGACAGGCATGTCATGAAAATTCAGCAAGTCGACAGGCACCTGGCGATGACAATTGCAGGTGGAGTCGCCGACGCGCAGAACCTTGTCGACACGATGCGCTACAATTCCAACATCTATCGCTTCCAAAATAAGGAGCTGATGCCAGTCAAGTCCGCAGCCAGGCTGTGCTCAAACATCTTGTTCAACCAGCGCTACTTCCCGTACTATGTCCAGATCATCATGGGCGGATACACGCAGGGAGAGGGCAGCAAGATCTACAACATCGACCTCTTTGGCTCGATTACTACAGAGAAGTTCATCTCTACAGGCAGCGGCTCGCCAGTTGCATATGGCTACCTCGAATCAGAGTACAGGGAAAACATGAGCGTAAACGATGCTTACAAGGTCGCGATGCAGGCAATAGCAGCTGCAATTAGGAGAAACGCAGGGACAGGCGACAACATCAATGTAGTCATTATCGACAAGGATGGCTACCTCGAGTTGTCAAAAGAGCAAAAGGCTGCAGTTGGCGTCGTCTTTTAGCTGACGCCACTACACACACTCTTTTTGTCCATTCATTTCCTACATTCTTGCAGTGATTTCGTTCATGAAGAGGCTACTATCAAGCCTTGAAAACCTTGACAGATCTATCCCTGCCCCCGGTTCCATTATTTCGCGTATATATCTGCCTGCCTCCACCTGCGTCCACCATTCCTCTCCAAACCTTTCTTGCAAGTGATGGTCAAGCTCTGCCGCGCGGACCGCAGCAAGCAAATAGCTAGGCACATACATTATCGCATCAGGCAGAATGTGGTGCAGCATCCAGTACTGTCCGGGCATTTCAAAGCCGGCGTATTCCTTTATCAGCTTGGCATACAGGTCGCTTGCCTTTTCCATCGACAGGTTCTTGCGCCAGAATTCTGCCTTCATGAGCGAGTTTGCGGTGTAAAAAGTGACAAAAAATAGCTCCATGAAGCTGTTCCTTTCTTCAATATCCGTCAGAGTTTGCTCGTCCTGCACACCAAGCGACGACAGGTATCGTCTATTTTTTGTCAGCCTCTCAAGAAATATTGAGAATATCTCTGCCACGCCCATCGAGAAAAAGTACTTGTCCCAGTATTTCGCCTGCGGGTTGATTGAAGACGCGTGCACTGCATGTCCCATTTCATGGTAACACCCTTGCAGATCAAAGTACGGGCTTTCGCTCTTGTACAGCACGCGGATGTCGTCTGGCACCTGCACAAAGAAGCATATCGGAGAAGGATACTTGTCCTTCCGGTTTTCCGTGTCAAAGTTGATTGAAGATAGGTTGAACTGCATCGCGCCGAGTGTGCGTTTTACCTGCTCAGGAGGGCTCACGCCCGCAAACTCTTTTTCAAGGTCAGCGTACACCCTGTTGCGGAAAAAGTAAAAGTCGTCGTAGTACTCGGCTTCTCTTCTAAGCACTTTTTTTGAGATATTTTCCAGCGCTTCTTGAAATGGCTTTTTTGCCTGCCGGCCCATAGACTTTACAAAATCAATCAGTTGGGAATAAGAGACGTCTTCGTTTTCAAGGTAGCCGTCAAGCGGGTTCATTTTTTTGAGCGAATATTCTGAATATACCTTTCCTATCTGGTCAAAGCGCTTTTTGATTACAGGCGATATGTACTTTGTCTTGACAATAAATTCGTCAAACACCTGTTTTCTTTTTGCCGAGTCCTTTTCAGCGCTGTTAAACTGCCGCCATGTACTCCAGTTGACCGGAGTCTTGCCAAACTTGTGGCGCGAAGAGACGATCTTTTTGTTTCGCAGATTGTACAGCTGGAGCTCGAATTTCTTTGTTGAAGAATCTGCAATATTTTCAATTGAAGATAAGAACAGCTCTCGCGGCTCTGAAAACGATCCAAGAAAAGCCTTGGCACTGGCAGACTTGATCTCTGCTAGCTGCTCTATCACGCGCTCGCTGTGCTTTAATCCCGCGTACTGCTTGTAGCGCTCATCGGCATCTGCAATGTATATCCGCTCATCAAGCTCGCACCACTGTTCCAGATTCATAGCTTTGCCAGAGAGCCGATCCAATTTTAAGTTTGGTTATACAACTTGCAGCATAGCGGCAGACGCACGGATAGAAGGAAAGCGCTGTCGCAGTAAATCAATATTTAAGACTTTATCCAAACGTTTGGACAAAGTGCTATATCGACTCTGCAGCCAATCATATCCATGTCTAGTGCCAGCTACTTTTCTTCGGCCACTCGCAAAAGGACTTCTAGGCGCGACTTTCTAAAGCTGATGGCTGCCGCAGGCACTGTCATGGTCTTTGTACCTTTTGTTGACTGGGGCAAGTTTTTGCCAAACACCAAGACAAGCGTGGCTAAAAAAGCAAAAGTAATGCTCCCGGACAACTCGCAGGCCAATATCCACACTTTTCTCGTCAACCACTCTGAGGTAGTGATCTACCCGGAGACGGATGATCAGGTCCTGAACAAGGAGGCATTCCGCACGTGGCAGCTGATAAGGCTTCCAGAAGAGCTCCACGGCAAAATCGACGATGTTTCGTCATTTCGGCTGTACAGCATGGTATGCCTGCACCTGTGGTGCCTATGGAGATATGTCCCAAGGAAGCCGGACGAGATAGACCCTTCAAAAATGGTCAACGGCAGCGGCCAGTGCCCGTGTCACGGCAGCATGTACGACCCTTTGACTGGCAAGGCGTACCAGGGACCAGCTTCGTTACAGGGGCCGCCATCAAACGCTCTGCCAAGGCTTGATCTGGAAGCCGATTCAAAAGGCGACTTGTGGATACTGCCTCCGACTTGGGACCTCCATAAAAACGGAATAGTGGGGTACGGGAGATACCTTGCCTAGAAACACAAGACCGAATATTTTTATCCCTAATCAGACAATATTACACTGTTGCTCCATGCAGGAGGTCTGCTCTGCTAAATGAGCACGAAAATCCTTAGCATGACGCTGTTTCTGTTCACTGCACTCACTCTGACTCATGCAGCTTTTGTAGACTACAGGTCAGGCGCAGCCGAAACCCAGCCGCAGTTCAGGGCAATGCAGGACAGCAAAATTATTGCTCCAAACCAGATGATGTACCTTCAGACAAGAAAGCTGGCAGGAGCAGAGATGGTCCTTGGAGATTTTGGCGCCTATGGCAAGCGAAGCATCTGGAGGGGACTGATAAAATCTAAGTGGACCGAGAATGGTCTTTGCTGTGGTGTGTTTGACCTGCTGATCAAGATGAAAGGCGGCAGGACAAGGACAGCCCTGCTAAAATCGCTTTCTGAGCCAAAGAATAAGCTCCAGCTGGCGCATAAGCTGGGTATCGACTGGAAGGCTATTGACGGCCACATCAACAAATTACTTGAATACAGTTTGGTGGCTGAAGTCGCAGTGGTCGGCACCTGCAAGGTCTATGCCATTACCCAGAAAGGCAGGCTGGCACTGGAAATCCTAGAAGAAGGTCAGCCGCCAGACGATACAGGATGCACCTAAAAGAATTTACGTTGCGCAGTGCCAATTATCATCATGGCAAGACCGCTTGGAGTGCTTGACGTCCTGATCATAATAGCGCTCATCATTGTGGCCGCGATAGTGATCTATTTTCTATGGCCGCTTATCGTAGTCATTGTGATAATCGGGGCTGCCTACTATATCTACAAGTGGTATAGGCACAGAATGTAAGTAATAAAAGAGGAAAAGGGTGCGCTTACGCGCCGGCCATGTTGTTGCGCAGTTCTACGCCCTTGTGATCTTCAGAGGCTTCGGCTGCGGCCTTGTGCATCTCAGAGAGGGCGCACCCCATCTGGGCTTCTGGCTTGCCTTTCCTCATCAGGCCCCTATAGAGTCCTGCTTCGAGGGTCTGGCCGTGGGCCTTCTCCCATTCTTCCACTGGGATGCTGTATTTCTTTTGGATTCTGTCGCGGTACCACTCTGGGATGACGTTGAACGCACAGAATGGAATGATTCTGAGGTCTGGAGTCAGGTAGTGGATATCGCATCTCTGGAGCCTTTCAAGGTCCTCGTTGTACTTGTCCTGGAAGTGCATCATGCCAAGGAACAGCGACCTTACGTGCCACGAGCCTACAGAGTCAAAGTTGCGCTTTAGCAATATGCTAGAGAACATCTTTGCAAGATCCAGACCATGCGGCTGTTTGTCCTTGTCAACGAACTGCTTTAGCTTGCGCACGACTTCGAGCATTGCCCAGTACCTGTTGGCGCCGGACTTGATCTCGTCAGCCTTTTCTTCAAAGTATTCTAGGACACCCTTGATGTCCACGAACGATGTCAGCGGTGTCAGCTTCTTTGTCTGCACGTCTTCAAAGACATAAGTTCCTGCGCCGCATGCAAAGTGTATCGACAGCTCGTACTTTGGCTTTTTGCTGAAAGCCTCGATGATGTTTGTCATGGGCATGCATGACGGAACCGGGAACCATCCGTCTTTTGAAATCTCGCCATTTGTCTGCTCTTCGATCCTCTCGATACAGTCGGGAATTGTGATTCTGTACTTCTCACGCTCTTTCTTGCCCATCCTGCCTGTAAGCGACACGGGCTGGAAGTTGACTGCGTGGACCACGTCCAAGTTCTTTTGTGCGTAGCGGATGATGCCGCCTAGCTCGTGGTCGTTGATTGACTTGATGACTGTTGGGACGAACACCACTGTCATTCCGCACTTTCTTGCAGACTCCAGAGTGTATGGGATTTCCCAGTGGTTCTTGGGGTTTGTCCTTGGGGTTACGCCGTCAAATGACAGGTAGAGGTTGCTCACTCCGGCCATTCTTACCTGGCGCATCGTATCTGGAGACATGGCCAGTTTTATGCCGTTGGTGTTTAGCTGGACGTGGTCAACGCCCTCTTCCTTCATCACCTTGATAATTTCAGCAATGTCGTCGCGGAGCATTGGCTCGCCGCCGGTGATCTGGATAGAGTTGCCTGCGATTGGTTTTTCTGCCTTGAGCGTCTTCATCATGGCCCTTACCTGTTCCATGTTTGGCTCGTAGAGGTAAGCGCCTTCAAGGCCCTTCTTGACGTAAAAGAAGCAGTACCAGCAGGTCAGGTCACACCTGTTTGTGATGATCATGTTAGAAAGCCCAGAGTGTGAAAGGTGGTTGGTGCAGAGTCCGCAGTTGTTTGGACACGAGCACTTGTCAATCATTACGTTTGGCGCATGTGCACCCTTGCCGTCCATCCAATAAGTGCTGAATTTCTTGTACATTTCATAAGAGCCGAAATACAGCTCCTCGCACTCGCCGTGACTTGGGCACGTCTTTGTCATAAAGACCTTGCCTTCCCTTTCAAAGACTTCAGCATCTAGGATCATATTACAGTCAGGGCAGATGCTTTGCGTGAACCTGATTGTACGCCTAGCGCCAACGCTTTTGCTAGACACGTTCGAAATTTGGATTAGGTCCATTATACTACCTTATGGACACATTCTACACTTTGTATATAAAGCTAACTTACTAATTCCTACGGTGAATAGGTTAAAAACTACGCACAAACGACGATGAAAAGTCCAAATTTTAGCATGAATCGCAGGCACGGTTTCAGGCGTACTTAAAGATAAATATATCACGGTTCCCCACTTTGGGAAGTGAGCATCAGCGACAGGTCAAGGAAGGCTATGGAAAACCTTGGCTTGACAGGCTACGAGATACGCGTCTATCTCTCGCTGCTTGACACGGGCTCCATGACCGCTTCTGAAATATCCAAGAAGTCAGGAGTGCCATACTCCAAAATCTATGAAGTTCTAAGCACCTTGGAAGAGAAGGGCTGGCTAGAGTCGGACAGCTCCCGCCCGCAAAAGTTCTTTCCCAAGTCTCCCTCAAGCGCGCTAGAGGCCATGAGGATGCGCCGCGAGAATGGCTTCCGGGAGAGCCAGAGCACCATTGTCAACGAGCTGATGCCGATGTACACAAAGAGCGGCATAAAGGAGCGGCCAGAAATCTGGGTTGCAAGAGGAGTCTTTAATATCGGCGCAAAAGTCAATGAGATAATCCAGAATTCCCAGCAGGAGCTTTTGGTCGCACTGCCCGCAGTAGCAGAGAACGTTGCCAAGCCGCTGCAGCCAGTGCTAAGGACTTTGCATGACAGGGGCATCAAGATACACGTCCTTGCCTCTGCCAAAATAAACGACACCATCAAAGCGCTATCGAGGGTTGCAGAAGTCAGGCTAAAAGACGGGCTGTTTGGAGGCGGAGTAATAGGGGACGGCAAGCATGTCGTGATACTACTTGGAGAAGGCACGGGCGAAAATGGCAACATGGAGCCGATAGCGATATGGGCAGACCATTCGGGTCTTGCGGGCTTTGCAAAGGGCTACTTCCAATACCTGTGGGACGACGCAAGCCTGAAAAAGAAGCGATAAAAACGGCGTTATACCAGCTGAGATAAGGTTAATAGAGTTTAGCGGGAACAGATAACCGTCGTGGAGTCTGCCGTTGCAAAGAAAAAGGCTGTAGCAAGCAACGACGAAGAGCTGTTTGTAGGCACGGCCGAATCAGAGCATGTAGAGATGTACCTGAAGGCCATCTGGTATATCCGCGAAAAAGGCGATGACGTCAAGGTAAGCTCCATTGCAAAACTACTCAACGTCACGCAGCCGTCAGTAGTCCAGATGCTCCGCAAGCTAGACGGCTCCCAGCTTGTACGCTATACAAAAGGAAGCGTGGAAATGACTGGCGAAGGCGATCGCATAGGCCGGCAGATGATGAGGAACACCCGGCTTTTAGAAGTGCTCATGAGAGACGCGCTAAAGATAGAGATTGACGAGGAGATGGTCTGCGGGATAGAGCATCATATGAAGAACATCTTTACAGATGCCCTGTGTACGCTCCTAAAGCACCCAAGGAATTGTCCCCACGGCCATGCCATACCAAAGGGCAAGTGTTGTTCGTAGCTTTTTATGTCGCAGAAGCCCAATTTTGTCGTGGACAAGCGATGACTAGACTAGCCCTACTGACCCTTAGTGAGGAAGATCTTGAGTAAGGAGTTTGTCCACGTTTTCTCATAAGCTTGATAAGTGACTAGATGGTTCCAATAAGATACATTGGTCAAGATAGAAACCACTGCTTCTCTGGAGAGCTTTAGAAAATTTATCATCGTAAGCACCTGCAGGTCTTTTATACCCGAAAGCTATCTGCGCGACTATGAAGTATTCCCCGAGCGCGAAGAAGGCCCCGGCGCGATCTATATCGAAGCCGCAGACAAGGTGACTCTAAAGAAAATAAGGGAAATGACCTTTGTGAATGCAAAGGAAGTCCTTGGCATAATCTACTCTTCAAAAAGTGGAAACACGCAGCTAAAGTGGAGGCAGACCCGCAGAAGAATAGGCAAGGTGCAGGGCTTTGCTTCTCCAAACGCCCTTGTGAACTTGGTCGAGTCAGGCGTGCTTACCCAAGAATGGGTTGACGACTACCTAAAGTCAGTTCAGAGTGAAGGGCAGCAAGGCGGCGAAGACTCGACATCTTCTGCTGTAACTGAAAAGACAGCATGATAGTAAAGCCAAGCGGAACATCAAACAACGCGTACTTTGTTATTCCCGAAGATGCAGACGACCTCTTTACCCTCCGGCGGATCGTAGAAAAAGACGACTATATTATCGCAGACACTACCCGCGTGATCAAGCAGGTAAAAGAATACGGCAGGCCGGACAAAGGCGAGCGCGTCAAGGTGCGCGTTTCAATCAGGGTTGAGCAGAGCGAGCTTGACGCAGCAGTCGACAGGCTCAGGATAACAGGCGTCATAACAGAGACGGACAACGAGCTCGTGACAAAGGGGACGCACCATTCGCTTTCGGTGCAGGCAGGCGACATGGTAACTATAGACAAGGGCAGGAGATGGCAGGATGTAGAGCTCAAGATGCTAAAAAGGTCAGGCAGCAGCGCCAGCTTTATTCTGGTAGCAATCGACACGCAGGAAGCGGCTGTTGCCAGGGTGTCTGGCACGCATGTTAAAGTGATCCCAAACATCTATTCTGGCCAGAGCGGCAAGCGCTACCAGACCAAGAACAACCCCAACATCGAGACATATTTCGCGGACGTCGCCAAGACCGTTTCTTCCACTATTGGAGAAAATGACAAAGTTATCATATTTGGCCCCGGCGAAACCAGGCGGCGATTTTTCAACACACTTGTTGGCAAGCAGGAAATTCCAAAAGATAGGGTGCAGGTGGTGGACAGCGTGGATGTTGCTGGAGAGGACGGGATATTCGTATTCCTTCGCTCGCCGGCGATGAAGGAGGCAATGAGCGCAAGCAAGCTTGCATCAGTATCGGCCCTGCTTGACAGGGTTATGCTAATGGTGAACAGGGGCGAAGCAAAGTTTGCAATGGGAATGCAAGAAGTATCGCAGGCGGCGGGAATGAAGGCGATCGAATCAGAGGTGTTTTCAGATTCAATCTTCAATACTGCAGGCGAAGAAGAGGTAGTCAAGATGCTCAATTCAATTGAAAGCTATGGAGCAAAGACGTATGCGGTAGACTCTTCGACAGATATTGGCCTGCGGGTTTCATCGCTTGGCGGTATTGTGGCGCTTCTTCGCTACGCGGTTCGTTGATTCTGCAAGCCATGACATGTATGGTTTTGAAACGTCGCTTGTTTTCAGCTCAATAATTTCAGGCACGTCGTATGGGTGCAGATTCGCTATAGCAGCTTTTAATTTCTCTGACGATCTCTTTGTTGTCTTGAAAAGCGCGATAAATTCTTGCTGGTCTTCCATGTTGCCCTTCCAAGAGTAGATTGACCGGATCTCTGTAAAATTTACGCAGGCACATAGTCTGCTTCCCACCACTTTTTTAGCCACACCGGCAGCAGACTCTTCGCTTGGAAATGTCGACAGAATAATGACCGCCCTTGACATGTGCCTAGTTGCTGTGCGCAATTATTTATTCCTGCATAGTTTCGCAGAGCGGGTTTGCCTTCATTACGATAAAGTCTTGGTTTGTCATGTTTTTTGACATGACTTTTTCAAAATCTGCCTTTGAGCAGGCGATGACCACAGTGGTCTTGTCGGTGTGGTAAAGGTCAAACGTCGGCCCTTGGTGCCGCTCGACATCACCGATATAGTCCTTGACCTTTGTCTCAAGTGATGACAGGAGTTCGATCTTGTCTCCCCTCATCTCGTGCGAATCTAGAGTCCACGCTATTGCCACCTTTGTCCTGCTGGCCTTGAGGTCGCGCTTTTTCAAAGTAGCCCTTATCTGGTCTATCAGATACTTGACATAGCCCTCGATCCCCTTGATGCTGCCGTTCACGAGGTACATCAGCGGGCCGGCGCCGTCAAGCGACGATCCTATCATACGCAGGTCGTACAGCCCGCTTGTCACGTCATCGATGTAGAGGTCTGCAAAAGTCCCGCGCATCAGGTCACTCCCAATGTTGGCGTCGGTTGCCTTTTTGCAGATTTCAAGTATGCCAGCCATCCCTGAATAATGGCTGAGCGTCTTTATCACATGCACAAGCTCGGCAGAGTTGACGTCGACGAAGTTCAATCGCTTGCGCGTATCAGGATCGTGTAGCATCTTTGATAAGTGGTTATCCTGCTTTGACTTGACAGAGCCGACAAGTGTTTCAGAGCTTGCGCCGGCAATGTTGCTGACTGGCAGGTAATAGTACGACACGTCCTTGTCGACGGTCATCCCTGTCATGTGCTCTATCAGGGTAATGTTCTCGTTGTTGCCTCCAACCCCCGTAGGGAGCATGTAGACCACTGACGCGCCTTTCTTAAGGGCCTTTATGGCGTCCTTGAACTTGGTCGTTACGTCACTTTTGACATCCGGGCCGACCTTTCTTATCTTTGGAGCAAAGTAGACGTATGAAGCGTTGCTTATCGCAACGTCAACCGGCTCCAAATCCAAGAGAGGCTCATCTTCTACAAGCGAGCCCACGTTAGGATATGTCCGGGCAATGTCCGGCTTGAGCGAAATGGCCATCCTTACCGATTCGTCGATAAGTGAAACCTTGGAGCCCTTGATAGCAATTGAAGAAGCTATCCTGTAGCCTTCTGTGCTCAGGCCATACACTGCAACAGACGAAGATGCCGCACTCAAAGTGTAGACTGAGCTCCCCTGTTCATCCCTACGGTATACTCTGGGCGACATACAAAAGGTTTTTCCATGGCTTTCCGGCTACAATGCTTGTTTGAAGATCTGGTTTGACATCCTGACTCCAAAGCAGGTGATGTTTTTCAGGCAGAGTATCAAATTGCTGCGCGAGTCAGGCCACAACGTTCTCTGCACCTCAAGAAGATACAGGGAAGCAGTTGATCTGGCCAAGCTCAAGCAACTCGACCTTGCAATAGTTGGAAGCCATGGCGGGGCGGAAAGATACGACAAGCTGCGCGAAAGCGCCCGCAGGATATACGAGCTTGCCGAAGTAGTCAGGGGCTTTGAGCCTGATGTCGCATTCACCTTTTCGTCACCTGAAGGCGCAAGGGTGGCGTACGGCCTTGGGATCAGACACATCGGCTTTAATGACTCACCCCATGCAGAAGCCGTCGCACGACTCACCGTGCCACTGATGAGCAAGCTTTTCACCCCGTGGGTGATCCCATACCCAGAGTGGACGGTCTATGGCATTGCGCGCAAGAACATTTCCCGCTATCATGCACTTGATCCGGCGGCATGGCTCAAGCGCGACGAAACACAAGAAACAAAGCCAGATGGCGGAAAAACGATCCTGCTAAGGCTTGAAGAGAGCAAGGCGTCGTACATTGCTGACAAAAAACTAGGGACTGGAAAAATGATCGACGATTTTGTAAATGAATTATCACATTCTGCCAGAATTATGGTGCTATGCAGGTACCAGGATCAGATAGCAGAAGTAGAGACGCAATATGGAAACAAGGTGCATGTCCTAAAAGATGTTGTTGATGGTACCGCGCTTGTCAGGTCCGCCCAGCTCTTTATAGGTGCAGGCGGCACAATGACTGCCGAGGCAGCACTTCTTGGCAAGCCCACCATCTCCATAGCGCCGATCCGTTACCACGTTGAAAAATATCTGGCAAAAACCGGCCTTCTCAAGATGGCGACAGATTCAAAGATGCTTGTAAAGCTGGGCAGAAAGATGATCTCGGACGGTGATTATCGACAGGCACAGAAGAAAAAGGCAGCACGAATCCTTGCATCAATGGAAGACCCCACAGACAGGATGATAGCAGAGGTCAACGCCGTAAGATTATAAAGATGTGTGAAATAGGAAAGTTACGCCCGGAAGCCCGGTGGAGGAAATCAGTTATTGTTTTCCGCCGATTGTAGTGGCCAAGCATAGGGGCCTTTGGAGCCCTTGACCCCAGTTCGAATCTGGGCCGGGCTATTTTTATAATAATAAATAGCGATGCATGTTCAGGATTTTTGTGGGCAACAAGGTGTACATGACGAGGAAAATCCCGGAGCCCGGGCTATCGATGCTCTCAAAATGTCAAGTGACGCTCAACAAGAAGTCCAGTGCGCCAAGCAGGACAGAAATCATGAAAAACATTGCCGACAAAGACGCCCTGCTCTGCATGCTGTCAGACAGGATAGATGCAGAAGTGATGGACGTGGCTACTGATCTAAAAGTGATAAGCTCGTATAGCACAGGCTTTGAGCATATCGATGTCAAGGAAGCAACTGCAAGGGGAATCTATGTCACGTACACGGCAGATATTCTGGCAGAAGCTACAGCAGACCTGACTTTTGCGCTCATTCTTGCCAGTGCTAGGAACATCATCAACGCCGATAGGTACGTCAGAGAAAACAGATGGAAGGTCGGATGGTCTCCAGATCTTATGCTTGGCTACAACGTGCATAACGCCACGCTCGGCATCATTGGACTTGGCAGGATCGGAGCAGCAGTAGCGCGAAGGGCCAGAGGGTTCAACATGAAAATCCTTTATCATAACCGTGACAGGAACCTACAGATGGAGAGAGAGCTTGGTGCAACCTATTCAGAGCTTGACGAGTTGCTCGCCCAGAGCGACTTTGTATCAATACACGCAAGCCTGAACAACAAGAGCAGCGGCCTGATAGACAAGACAAAACTGCGGTTGATGAAGAAGACCGCTTTTTTGATAAACACTGCAAGGGGTCAGGTTGTAAATGAAGCTGATCTTGTCAGAGCTCTCAAGAACAACCAGATAGCCGGCGCAGCACTTGACGTATTTGAAAAAGAACCGCTGACTAGGGCAAGCCCACTTTTAAAGATGAAAAACGTGGTGTTGCTGCCGCATATCGGGAGCGCCACCTACCAGACGCGCTCAAAAATGTCCGAAGTCGCCGCCAGGAATTTGCTCGATGTACTTGATGGAAAGGACCCTGACCCAGCGTTTCTGGTAAACCCGCAGGTAAAGAGCGTGCGGCCGCTAGGTGGCTGATCATTCTTTTTTGTTTGGCTTGAAGTGCCATTCGCCGCTAGAGTCTATCCACATCTTGCAATCCAGCTTTTTTTCCATCTCGGCTATCAATTCCTCAGTTGTCAGGTTGTCCTTGAAGGAAATCTTTGTGGTCTTTAGCTTCTCCAAAAACTCAGGATTTTCGTCTCCTTCTATTATCACTTTGACTCCCATTCTTTCTTTTTCCTGTCGTATTCTGCTCTGCTGTACGCCACTCTGGCAGGATGGCCCATCACGACAGAGTCTGGAGGGACATCTCTTGTCACTACTGAAGCCATAGCAACCACGCTGTTTTTGCCAACCCTGACGCCGGGCTTGAATACCGACCTGCCACCTATTATCGCGCCATCTTCAACAATAACTCCAATCATTTTTGGGCTCATCGGGTAAGGGTCATTTGTAAATGCTGCCGCCGGCCCAATGAACACGTTCCTGCCTATCATAGTGAGTGGAGGTATATACACAGACCCTTCAATCCGTGTATTGTCGCCTATCTTGACCTTGTAGTCAACGTGGGTGAGCGAGCCTATCATGACGTTGTCGCCTATTTCTGCCTGGCTTCCAACGTATGCAAAATGCCATATCTTTGTGTTCTTGCCGATCTTGGCGTCCTTGGCAACATAGTTTGTAACGCCGGGCGGAGCGGTATAGCCACTCATTCAGAGATGCCAAGGGTTTCCTTGCTTTATAACTTTCTCGGGAATTTTTCTCTGCCACTTCTTCAGAAACTCGATATCCCTTTTCTTGTCTGCTTCTCTCAGCTCATCTGGAAGCATCACTGGTATTTCATCTATTATCGGGTAGTACCGGTTGCATTGAGTGCAGAATAGGATGCCTTCTTTGATTGTCTGACCTTCTGAAATGATCTCAAACAATTCCAGTGGGTAGTGCTTGTCTATAGGACATGCAAGTATGTCGAGCATTGATTTTTTCATTTTAGATCCAAATATACTGGAGAGCCAGTATTGCTTGAAAGTATTGCCGCTTCTGCCACTCTTGTGACGTTTGTCGCATCGCTTGCAGTAACCACGATGTTTGCCTTGCCGGCTATGGCTTCAGTAAAGTTTTTCAGCTCTAGTGTAAGTGGCTCTTGGAACTGCCTGCGCGGCGTTATAGTCGCGTCAGCATGATCCACCTTGATCTCTTGCGTCAAAAAGTCGCCAGTGATTATGCCGTCTGTACACACGGCGCTAAAAGTCCTGACCTTCTTTGGAGTGAGCCAGTTTGAAGCAATGATTGCTACTTTTTGCCCTTCAAACCCAAGCATGATTGTGGCAAAGTCCTCAAAGGCATGGTGGTGCTTGCCGGCGCGTGCAAACACGACATGGGGCCTGTTGCCAAACAAAAACATTGCCGCGTCGATGTCGTGCACCGAGGTATCGTATATGATGCCCACGTCTTTGATATGCAAAGGCATCCTGTTTTCCCGGTGGAACTCGATCATCATGGGCTCACCATACATCTTGCCCTCTATGAGCTTCTTTGTGTCGCTCACAGCAGGGTTGAAGCGCTCTACATAGCCGGACGTCAGGACGAGCTTTTTCTTTTCTGCCACCTGCGTCATTTCTTCGCATTCCTTGGATGAAAACGACATCGGCTTTTCGACGAATGTGTGGACACCGTGCTCCATTACCTTCGTGGCCACAGCCGCATGAGTCTTTGTCGGGGTGCAGACAAGGCAGCCGTCGAGGCCCTCCTTGCCAAGCATCTCGTCAACTGATGAATATGAGCGCGCCCCGTATTTGTCGGCCAGTTCCTTTGCCCTTGTTGCGTCAAGGTCGCATATTGCCGCCAGGCAGCCAAGGTCCTTCAACACCCTTGCGTGGTTCTTGCCCCATCCGCCGACGCCTACCACGGCTACTTTTAACCCGTCTGCGCTCACCATACAGGAGTTAACCAGCCCATGTAATCTTTATCGCCAGCTGAAACGATCTTTTCGTACATCTCGCGTATGCTCTTAGTCACCGGGCCTTCCTTTCCGCTGCCCACGATGTGGCCGTCGAGGCTTGTCACCGGCACTATTTCTGCAGCAGTACCAGTCAGGAATATCTCGTCTGCCATGTACAGCTCTGTCCGCGGTATGGGGCGCTCAACGACTTCATATCCCATCTTTCTTGCAACTGCGATAGCGCTTTCACGCGTAATCCCTTCTAGAGCCGAGTCTGCAAAATACGGCGTGTAAATCTTGCCGCGCCTTACTATGAAAATGTTTTCGCCTGAAGCCTCGCTCACGCTGCCAGACATATCAAGCAGTATTGATTCGTCATAGCCGTTTCGCCTGCTTTCCTGCGTGGCCAAGATGGAATTAAGGTAGTTGCCTGCGGCCTTGGCAAGCGGCGGCGTCGTGCTGTCATGTATGCGCCTCCAGGAGGAAACACACGCCTTGATGCCTTCGCCCTTAAAGTATTTGGCAAACGGAAACGTGATAATGACGGTGTGGGTCGGCGAATCCCTTGTGACGTTGAGGTCTATGCCGTGCAGGCCTACAAACGTCAGAGGCCTGATGTAGCATGACTCCTTGGCTTTGTTCTTTTTCAAGAGTTCAACCGTAGCATTGGCAAGTTCCTTGGCGGAATAATTCAGGGACAAAGAGTAGATGCCGGCAGAGCGATGAAGCCTTTCCATGTGGTCCTGAAGGCGGAAAATGTACAGGTTGTTCTTTGCCGCATAGCCTCTGATGCCCTCAAAGACGGCTGTCCCGTAATGCAACGCGTGTGTATAGATTGGAACTTTGGCCTCGTGCCACTTTACAAACTTGCCGTCAAACCAGACAAACTCGCCGCCTTGTACCTTCATGTACAGAGGCAGAAACCACTGCTGGCTTATAAAAATCTTGAACTATTCCTTGTAGCCTTCCCTTGGAAACTTCATGCTCATGACTCTCTTTGTGTTGTCTTCCATCCTTGCAAACTTGTCCACAATATCCCAGTTCTTTTTTATGATCTCGGCCACAGGTTCGGGCACCTTGTCGCGCCATCCATCGCCCCCGGCCTTGGCCGCCTGAAGGTAGAGATCTTCCTTGACAGAGGATGCCGAGATTTCAAGCCTATCTGCCTTGAGCGGATTCAGCCTGTACGCTTTTAGCATCATCCGTTCTGCCTTGTCGCCGGTGTATGATACGAATTTGCTTTCTTTTACCTGCGCGATTATCTGGCTCCGCAGTTCCCATGAGCGTGATGACAGGAGTGGCGGCAGGTACTTTGCAAACGGCGCATGGAATGTGTAGTCAGCCAGTATGGTCACTGCGTCGCCAAAGACCGACTCTACCATCTGCTTGCGGAGCTCGTATGAAAATGGAAAGCTCTTGGTGTTTACTTCGCGGCCGTCTTTCAGGAAGCGCACGGGAAAGACATAGACCGGCGAGTATTTCTGGCGCAGCATGGAGATTATGGATTCGTGCGCCTTTGTCATCGGATTCAGGTGCGCAAGGTAGATTGCCGCAGTGGTCATGCTTTAGCCTTGTCATGTTTAAAGGGGTATAATAAGAAAAAGTGAAAGAAGCAGGCTTAGCTCTTTTTTATCTCGATTTCAATCGTAGAAACGTTCCTTGTCCTGCCGTCCTCCGACTGCACAGTCTCGGAGCCGATCCTGACGTCGCCTATCTTGTATCCGGCGCTTTCCATCCTCTTCAGCGTTATTTGCGACACGTCGACTGCCCGTCCGATGCTCAGTCCCCTTGCCTTGATTGTCACTGTTGGCTGGTTGGCTAGTTGGATTAGGGTCGATGTCACGTATGTCATGAGTGGCTTTTTGCCTATGTATATTGTGTCATGTGGGCCTTCTCTGCGTTGTTGTGATTGCTCTTGTGATGGTTGCGGTTCTGACATAGATGTGGTAAGCCCCTAGGGATAATTTAAGTCAAACCTACCTAGTCTTGCATTTCTTGTTGTTTGATATCAACACGCAGGAGCCAGTTTGAATTGGTGTATTACATACAAATAGGTGGCACTTGTGCAAATGATCGCAATTGTTTGGCAGGGGAGATGGCAAGCCAAAATGGAAGGCAGAGTACGACAATACGATATACAAGATTTACGACTGGGAGGAAAACCTGGCAGGTTATTTTTTCCCCCACTATGGCGATGAGTCTGAAAATCATGAAGACGGAGTGATTGACAGCATGACCAAGATGCATGCTGACGTGCCTGAGGCCACACTTTTGCTCCCGATGGTGAAGCTTGGTCTTCTTGACAACCACGACGGGATGGACATCGACTACGTCATTTCGTCGCTTGAGGCCAACACCGAGCGCACAGGCACATGGAAAAAGTGGCTGCAAAGTAACGCCAAGTCATTTGGAATAGCAGGGGCAGCCGTCCACACTGCAAGGGAGGACCGCAACATGCTTTCAATAGCACTTGGCATAGTTGCGACCATAAAACTTGGCGAAAAAGAAGTGCGCGACTTTCTATCGCCGCTTCTGGACAAGCTGCATGAAGACGGCCTGCTGTGATTCGTTATTATTAGCGACCAGCAAATATGGAGCAAGCATGAAAGTCCAGTTTGCGAACCACCTTGTCTGCCTGCAGCACACGGACAAGCAGCTGCGCCTCAGCCTCGAAAGTCTTGCAATGGACGGGGCAAACGAGTGCACTGAAGGGTTCCTGAAATGCAAGGAATGTGGAGCCACGTACCCAATAATACAGGGCGTGGCGATAGTGGTAAAGGACTTTTCCACCTACGCGGCTGGCAGGTCGCAGATGTACGGCAAGTGGCTCTTGGAAAGCAAGACAAAAGAAATGAAGGAATTTCTGAAGGAAAGTGGTTCCAAACTTTCGCCCGGCTCTGCTGCAAACGACAGATATGAAGAGGGCGGCAGCTGGTTCGTTCCCTATAGGTGGACGCAGTACGATCACTCTACAGAAGACAGGCTGCTCAAGTCACTCCGGTGGCGGCTCAAGCCAAACGAAGTCTATAACCGCGTTGTGCACGGCATCAACCCCAAGATGGATGGGGTCGTGCTTGACATGGCCTGCTCAATGGGCTACAGCACGATGCTCCTTTCGCACAAGTACGCTTTTGCCATCGGGATCGACATTTCGTTTTCATTTATCCGGGAGGCCAGAAAAAAGATGTACGAAGAAAAGCGCGGAAACATGGAATTCTGTGTCGCGGACTCGCTCAACGCGCCGTTCCACCCTCAGAAGTTTGACCTGATCCTTGCCCTCAACCTGCTAGAGCTCGTTGACGCGGACAAATTGCTTGCATCAATACACAGGCTGCTAAAGCCGCACAGCGACATGATAATTTCTGATCCATATGACTATAACAGAGAACCGATAAGAAAGACCTACAACGCGCAGTCGTTCCGCGCGCTGGTCGAAGATTCGGGCTTTGAAATCGGAGAAAAGAGCAGCAAGGAAGAGTCGTTCATTCCCTGGGTCCTCAAGGTGAACGAGCGGGCGTACCTGTTTTACTTTGTAGACTACATCAAGGCCAAAAAACTGTCAAAACAGAAATTCTAGGTTCAAACTTTAAAAAAGCGATCAAGAATATCGTGGTATGAATTCCATAGACGCTATGCAGGCAGAGATAGAGTATCAGGTGCAGGACCTGCCGAAGCTTAAACTGTCTTCAACAAATAAAAATTGTCTGTTTGTTGGATCAGGAGATTCTTATGCTGCCGCGCTGGCAGCGCAATACCTTTCCGACAGCCATGCACTTTGCTGCCACCCTATGGATGTCGTTTTGAACCCGTCAATAATTGACGGGCGTGACGTGTATATTGTTTCAGTCTCTGGCAATACAAAGGCCAACATTCTTGCTGCTCAGGCTGCTAGAAAGCAGGGCGTATCGACTATTGCGATCACTGCCAAGTCGGAGAGCAGGCTGGCTAGTGTTTGTGATCAGGTTATTGAACTAAAATACAGAAATGCAGGAATCGCTACTCCCGGCACAATCAGCTTTATGTCAAGCCTGCTCACCTGCGCCTCACTGGTTACAAAAATCCAGATTTCAAGCCTTGAAAAGATGCACCTACAGGCAGAAAAGCAAAGCAGCAAATTTGTCGGCAGAGTTGGCAACAAGAGTAGCTACATCATACTTGGCAATGGCCTGCTTTACCCTGCCGCACTGTATGGCGCACTCAAGTTCAATGAAGTTTTAGGAGCAAGAGCCATTCCTTATCCTCTAGAAGAGTTTTGCCATTCGCCATTATTCAGTATTAGAAAAAGCGATCAGATAATCGGGATGGGAGCAGACGGCGGTCTAAATAAGAGATTGAACAAAGAAGGATTTTCTTCTGCCCACATCAATTTTAACAGCGTAGGCATAGAGTTGCTGCTACAATCTGTATTCTTTATGCAATTGTTGGTGCTCAAGCTGGCGCGAAAGCGCGGGCTAACTGACTGCTACTTTTTGAAGAACAAAAAACTGCTCAAGCTAAGCTCTGATTTCATTTACGGCTGAGCTCGACTGGAAGATCCAACCTGTTGCCCCATTCGCCCCAGGAGCCGAGGTACATCCGCACGTTCTTGTAGCCAAGCATCTTGAGCACAACGAAGCTGTTTGCAGCACGGTAGCCGCCTTGGCAATACGTGATCACTTCGGCATCTTTTGGAATATTTTTGTACATCTGCTCAAGCCTTTCGGTGCTCTTGAGGGCGTCCTGCTCCAAGTTGTCGTTCCAGTCAATGTTAACTGCCGTAGTGATGTGGCCTGCATGAGCTGCCCTGATGACAGAACCGTCGTATTCATCTTTTGAGCGGGCGTCAAGCAATATGGTCTTTTTCTTTTTTATTGCCGATTTTACGCGCGCAAAGTCAGCCAAGATCTTTGGATCAGGACTGCCACTGAAACTTGAATGAACAAACGGGTGTGTCTTGGTCTCAGTCTTGTATCCTTCCGCTTTCCACCTGTTGAGCCCGCCGTCCAGCATGGCCACTTTGGCATGGGAGAAATAAAGCAAGAGCCACACGCCTCTAGCAGCTGATGAGCCAGAAACATCGTCATAAAACACTACAAATTTGTCTTTAGATATTCCGATGTTTGATAACAGGATCTTTGTTTGCTTGTTGAACTGTTCTATGCCTTGCTTTGAGGTGTCGATCCAGTGAAATTGCATGAGGTCTATGTTGACTGCGCCCGGTATGTGAGAATCGGCATAATCTGAATAAGACCTTGTATCAACTGTGAGAAGGTTCCTGTTCCCGAGCATCCGGCGCAATTCCGGCGCAGATATCACAAGGTCCAAACTGCAAGGCTTTTTAACGGTGCCAATATTTATTGCTATGATAGTGGAGCTATCGTAATTGGCGGCAAAAAAGATGAAAGCAAGAGCCGATCCGACCAAAGGAAATCGCCTCGAGTCCATCCGAGATGCCCACAATGTGCAAAAGCTGAGCAGGACAACTCGCATGGAAGACTACCTTGAGGTCATTTACGAGCTTATCGCGCACAAGGGCTACGCCACCACGGTCGACATTTCCAGCTACCTCAACGTCAGCTCGCCAAGCGTGACCAAGATGCTCCAGCGATTGAACGAGAGCGGCCACGTTAACTATGAAAAGTACAGAGGCATTAGCCTCACGGAATCCGGAATGGCCGTGGCAAAGAACATACATGACAGACACGGGGTTCTGGCAGAGTTTCTCAAGATTATAGGAGTAGATGAGGACACTGCCAACAGGGACGCAGAGGGCATCGAGCATCATCTGCACCCGGAGACACTCAAAAAGCTTGAAGAGTTCATCAGGCTTGTCAAGAGCCAAGGGCTTGGCGGCCTTCGCTAGCGTCTGCTCAGGAAGACCTTGATCTCCTGCCCTGCTATTATCGCGTTCACGATCTTTCTTCCGGTGTCTGAGCGCTTGTCAATCTTTACCCTTGCCTTCTTGCCGACCTGACTGCTAAGAATGTAATCGTCCTCGACATAGACATCGACGGTGCGACCCACCACTCCATCGTCAACCAAGATATTCACGGATGACCCGCTTTCGCTTATATCAAACTCTATTTCCTTGCCAAGTGTCGGGATCTTGGCCTCAACGTCTATCTTTACCCCAAGCATATCTTCCAGCTCTGAAACAGTGGCGCCGCCCTTGCCTATCAGTCTTGGCGCCGCCTCCTTGCTTACTCGCACCTGCACCTTGTTGTCTGAAATGACGTTCACTTCTGCGTCAGGATCGAACCTGCGCACGACATCCATTATCTTTGACTGGGCAAGCTTCCTTATGCCGCTTGCTTCTGCCTGGCCGGCCTTGGCAATCTTTGACACCGGCACTACCACGTTTTCTTCACCAAAGGTGTAGATTTCGTATTCTATTGCGCCCGTTTCAAAATCACGCACTTCGACAAGCGGCCTTGCAAGGTCTTCTTCAGTCATGCCGGTAGGCACCTTGACTGTCAGGTTCAACTCGTACACTTTTCTGATGCCGCCATCGCGTACAAAGATTATCGTGTCCAGAATATGAGGTATCATGCCAAGCTCGACTCTGCCCATGAATCGCTGTATGGCATCAAGGGGACTGCTTGCGTGCACGACCCCTACCATGCCTACGCCGGCAAGCCTCATGTCTGCAAACACTGCAAAGTCCTGCGCCCGCCTCACTTCGTCAAAGATTGTGTAATCCGGCCTTACAAGGAGAAGAATATCGACTGCCTTTTCAAAGCTCCCTTCAAGCGGCCCGTATTGCGTCACTTCGTCAGGCACCTGAAGGTCTCTTGGCGACTCGAACGTCTTGACTATCTTGCCTTTTTCAGAGTAAAATTGCGCCAGGCTGCTTGCAAGGGTACTCTTGCCAGAGCCGGGCGGACCGGCTATGATGACGCCTTCTGCCTTGCCTGATAGCCGCTCCATCAGTTTGTCGCTTGCGTTATAGTCAGCAAGTACAAGCCTGACTATTGGTCTGACTATAGTCACTTCAAGGCCGTCAGAGAATGGCGGCCGGGTTATCGCGATACGGAAGTTGCCAAACTGTATTACGGTGGCGCCGCTCCTGCTGATTTCCACAGAGCCGGTGCCGGTGACTCTGCTTGCTTCAGATACTTCCTTTATGACATTTGACAGCTGGGCATACGTGCTCTTGTCTTCAGAAATTTTTGTCAGCTTGAAGTCGCCAGGCTTGCCGCGCTTTGCCATCGGATAAGTCCCCTCTTTCAGATGCACGCTCATCGTAGTATCATCAAAGTATTTTTCAAATTCAAGGTCCGTTGTCTTTGTCGGCGCCCGTATGTGCATCGACTTGATCCCTTGCGCTTCTGCGACAAGGGCCTGCACATAGTCAGCTGTTATGAGCGTGGCCGATTCCTGCATCGCGACGTCTTTGATTATCGCATCTATCCTGCCGTGCTTTGCAAGCCGGATGTCGTTGAGATCCGGCCTCTGCCCTACAAACCTTAGGCCGATCTTTTTGGCAGAGCATAGCTCGTGCATTTTTTTTATTTCCTCAAGGCCGACAAAGCCGTGCTCCTTGTTGGTTGAGGCCTGCGACTGGAGCTCGTCCAATACCGCAAGCGGTATTACAAGTTCGCTTCCCTCCTCTATCTTGCCGGCCTCAAGCATCTTTGTTATCTCGCCATCGATTATTATGCTGGTATCAAGAACGAATTTCTTATTGTTCAAACAG
>JAJPHX010000117.1 GCA_021325075.1 Nitrososphaeraceae archaeon
AAAAGCTAGACTAGAATTAATATTGCACAACGCATAATCCACTGTAGCGTTGGCTGAAAAATTTGAAGTGGTTGCAACCGGCGGCACGTTTGACGAAATACACATCGGCCACGTTGCACTGCTTGCCAAGGCGTTTGAAGTCGGCAACAAAGTGATAATCGGAGTTTCAAGCGACGAGTTTGCAAAAAAGAGGGGCAAGAAGCTCAACCATAATTTTGAGCAGAGGGTTGAAAATCTGAAGAAGATGATAAAGAAGGAATTTGGCGATGTCAATTACAAAATTGCGAAGCTTGAAGGCGACTTTGGGCCGGCAGTGACTTCAGGCGATGTCAGCGCGTTGGTAGCCAGCAGCGAAACTGAAAGCAAGGGCAGGATTCTAAACGAGATCCGCGTCAAAAAAGGACTAAAACCTGTAAAGGTAGTTGCCGTAAAGCTGGTAAGGGCAGAAGATGGCTCGCCAATCTCCTCGACCCGCATAAGAGCCGGCGAAATAGACAGCAAGGGTAGGTTGTTAAAACGCAAGTAGGACATGATCAACAATCTTTGATTAGCTGAATTTTATCCTGATTTTTAGCATGCTCTGACGTGTCAGAAGCACCTATTGATTATGCTGCAAGCAAGATAGCAACCGGCGTGAAAAACATGCGCGACGGCCTTGACCCGGACATACTTGCCTACTGGTACAAGAGGGTGGAGGACAGGTCGATAGAAGTCGTGCCGCCGCACCTCAAGGACAAGGTCCATTTTGAGCAGGACAGAATATTGTGGATGAAATTCAAGATGGATGTCTCAAAAAGGGCAGTCCCTTACGTCATGCAGGTGATTGAAGAGTACATCCCAATGATGCCCTACTCGACTGGCCTATATTTCAGAAAGGTGCAGGAAATACTGACTGATGAGATGAACAAGGAGCTCCGCTAGTTCTTCAATACTATTTCTGCAACCGGCCCGGCAAAGTCGCTAGAGTGGATGCTGGCCTTTCCATTTACGACATCCAGCAGGAGCGCTTTTAGCCTGTCCACGTTTTCTTTGTCCTTCAAGACAACAGCGTGAGAGGACTTGTCTTTTAGTTTTATCACGATCTCGCTTCCAATCACCGCTGCGACACCGGTGAACCAGACCTCGCCGTCCTTTTGCACCGACACTAGGCTTGACAGCTTTTCCGCCTCATAGCGGTCATCGCATTCGAATTTCACGGTTTTCATTTCTCAAAAGGCTTCTCGTCGTACATGAACCTGTCAATAACATCTTTGGCCTTCTCGCGCCGCTTCTTGAATTCTACGACAAACGGCTTGGCGCCCTTTGCCAAGTCTGCCTTGCATTCTCCGCAGAGCAGGTTGCCGCTCTTGCACTTGAGCAGGCGCTCGTCAGACTGCTTTTCAGTATCAAAAAAGTAGCGCAAGTACCAAAAGACTGGGCACCCAAGTGCGTTTCCGCCCAGCTGCCTCTGCAGCGCTACCGTTGGCTGGCCGCCCGTAAAGGCAGTTGACGCTTTCTTGTCAATGACTTCTGGTTCATCTGTTGTGAAAATCGCAGTCTCTGGTTTTGACGAGGACATCTTGCCAAGCATCCCGAGGCCTGGGAGGAACTTGCTGTGGATCTGGGCAGGCTTGTAGTAGCCCATCCTGTCGGCAACATCCCTTGTCATACGCCAGTATGGGTCCTGATCGATGGCGGCGGGTATCAGGACTGGCATAGGCTTGCCTTCAATAATTGAAGGCAGAAAGCACGGCGCTGCCTGCACCGGCGGAAAGCCGATCATGCCAATGTTGGTTGAATTTGTAAAGCCAAAAACGGCCTTGGCGGTCGAAAACGTGATCCGTTTTGCAACTTCGGTTGCAATAGGGTAGAGGTGCTGGATGTGCTTTGTGTCCACTATTATTTTCGACTTTTTTGGGTTAAAGCCAATCGCGATGATGTCCAGTATGTTTTCGTAGGTATAACGCTCGGTCTCTTCCCTTGTTCTGTCTTGACCATAGAGGAACTTTTCGTCGTCAGTCAGCTGGAACAGCAGTTTTGAGTCAAACTTGTCCTGAAGATATTTGGTGAACATCCAAGGCATCAAGTGACCCATGTGGATCATGCCTGACGGCCCCCTGCCAGTGTAAAGGTAGAAATTCTCACCCTTGCTTTTTTTGTCTAGTATCCAGTCAAAGTCGCGATGGGAGAAAAAGTAGCCCAGTTTTAGCATCGGATGGACCTCGCCTGTCATGTCCCTCACCTTCTGAAGCAAATCTGGAGTGATCGGCTGAGTGCCAAACTTTTCGATCAGCTTGCCATAGTCGACTTCGCCTTCGACTTCCCAAGGCGTGACCTTGAAATCGTCGTTATCCTTGTTATCTTCAGGCTGATCCATCAGAATCCTTGCAGCAACATCACGTTAAACGTTTAAAAAGTCTTCCACTGACAAACTTTTGATAAATGAGTGCAGGTTCGCCGGCGCTTCATCCGATAGAAAAGGCCATACTCAAGGCGCTGAGTACCAATGATCCACAATCTGCAGTGGATCTATCAACGGGAACAGGTCTAGAGATGGATCAGGTCAGGCGCGGAATAGAATGGCTCAAGTTCAAAGATTTCATTTCAGTTAACGAATTATCAGCTTCACGAGTATTTCTGGCCAATGAAGGGGCAGTGACCAAAAATAATGGATTGCCTGAAAGAAGGCTGGTTAATGCAGTAAAGGAAGGCAAGAATACAATTGCAGAAGTGCTTGCAAGCGGCGTCATAAAGAATGAAGAAGTAAACGCGGCCATTGCCGGTGCAAGGCGCAACCAGTGGATTCAGCTTGTTGAAGGCAAGATGATAGCGACTACTTTGGCAGAAAAGCAGTCACCAGAAGAAGTTTTTCTTGCAAGATTAGATAGCGAAGGCACAGATATTACTAAACTAACTGACGAAGAAAAGAGGACGCTTGATCAGCTGAAAAAGCGCCCCAACTATATAGAAGTCAAAGAAGAAAAGGAAACAAAAATTTCGCTTACAGATGCTGGCAGGATGCTGCTTCCCACCCTTAAGGAAGAAATCAATGCAGAGCGCCGTCTCACTACAGACCTTATCACGTCAGGCAAATGGAAAGAAACCAAATTCAGTGCCCTTGATGTGGAAGCTCCTGCACCGGCAGCATATCCGGGCAGGCGCCATCCGCTTGTAGACATCATTGAAGAAGTAAAAGAGATCTTTGTCGGCCTCGGTTTTGAAGAGATAGATGGTCCCATGGTGCAGTCAGGGTTCTGGAACTTTGACGCGCTGTTCACCCCACAGGACCACCCTGCAAGGGAGATGCAGGACACGTTCTATGTTTCAGGTCAAAAGCAGGAGATACCTGCAAGTAATGATCAGATAAAGAAGATCTCTAGTATTCACAAACGCGGCTGGGGCAGGGAATGGGACGCGGAAGAAGCAAAGAGAATGGTCCTCCGCACTCATACCACTCCCGTGACGCTGCAGCACCTTGCAAAAATCAAGCCAGAGAGCGGCAGGTTCTTTTCAGTAGGCAGGGTTTTCCGGAATGAAAAAGTGTCGTACAAGCACCTCGTTGAATTCCACCAGGTGGAAGGAGTCGCAACTGCGCCCAACGCTTCACTTCGCGACCTAATGGGCCTGCAAAAAGAATTCTATGCCAAGATGGGCATCAAGAAGATAAAGTTCTGGCCGACGTTCTTTCCTTATACAGAACCGTCGCTCCAGAGCATGGTCTACAACGAAAAGCTGGAAAAATGGGTCGAGCTTTTTGGCATGGGCATATTCAGGCCGGAAGTGACGCAGCCACTTGGCATCAAAAACCCGGTGCTTGCGTGGGGCGGAGGACTTGAGAGGATCGCCATGCTGCGCTTTGGGCTGGACGATGTGCGCGAACTGTACAGCAACAGGCTTGCATGGCTCAGGAGCGTGCCAAGATGCCAGTTGTAAACATCACGAATGATAGGCTGAAAAAGTTCGTCCCCGGCGTAAAAGTAGACAAGGTGCTCGACATCCTGCCGTTTGTCGCGCTTGACATCGAGGGTGTTGACAGCAATGTCATCAGAGTAGAGTACAATCCAAACAGGCCGGATTTTTCATCAGACTACGGCATTGCAAGGGCATTGCGCGGCCTACTTGGAATTGAAACAGGCATGCCCAAGTTCAAAGTTGCAAGCAAGAGCGGGCAGGCGATCAGAGTCGACCCGGCAGTCAAGAAGATAAGACCTTGTATTGTGGCGCTTGTTGCAAAGAACGGCAGGCTGGACGACGAAACCATCAAGCAATTGATAGCGATGCAGGAAGACCTCCACAATGGGGTCGGAAGAAGGCGCAAAAAAGCGTCAATCGGCATACACAACCTTGATGCCATCAGCTTTCCGATCATATACAAGGCTGCCGGAAGTGACTATTCATTTGTGCCGCTCGGCGAATCTTCAAGCATGACAATTGGTCAGATCTTGAAAGAATCAGAAATAGGAAAACAGTACGGCCACATTCTTGATAAATTTGACAGGTATCCAGTAATCGTAGATAGCGCAGGGACAACCCTTTCATTCCCGCCAATAATCAATGGCGATATAACAAAGGTAGACACGAAATGCCGCAACCTCTTTGTTGAAGTCACGGCAACCGACCAAAAGGCTGCCGAAGATGTTTTGGCGATCATTGCAGTCACCCTGCAAGACGCAGGATTTGAGATAAGGACAGTATCGATAGGCAACAGAGAAATGCCGCAAATGCGGCCAAACCAGATTGCTGCAGACATCAATTATATCAATGGTATACTAGGGCTCGATCTTGATGCTAGGCAAATGATCATGTGTCTGAAAAAGAGCAGGCTGGACGCAAAGACAAGAGGAAGCAAGATTATCTGTACGATCCCGCGCTACAGGACGGACATCACCCATTCAATAGACATTGCAGAAGAAGTCGCGATAGGGTACGGCATATACAATTTGGAACCTACGTTCCCGGCGTCAACAACAGCCGGCCAGAAGAACCTGCTTTCCACCTATTTTGAGGCAATAAGGGAAACCATGACAGGGCTTGGCATGTTAGAGTCGCTCAACTTTTCGCTCACGAGCAAGGAGGTGCAGTATGATTCGTTTGGCATCAAGGCGAGCGACATGCTTTCAGTAGATGGCTCCAAAAGCATCGAGCACGAAATTCTGCGCGAGTCACTTATTCCGTCACTCCTTCAGTCGCTTTCGCGAAATGTGCATGAAGAGTATCCGCAGCGGCTGTTCGAGATAGGCAAGACGTTCCGCAAAAATGGCGAAATAGCTGAAAGCTGGAACGTTGCTGCTGTAGTAGCGCATGGTGAGGCGGGATATACCGAAATAAAGTCTGCAATACAGGCGCTACTCAAGACATGCTTTGGCAAGGACGCAACCACGAAGGCGGCGTCAAGTCCGTTCTTTATGTCTGGCAGGTGCGCGGAGATCACTGTAGAGGGCAAGACCGTTGGGATGATAGGCGAGGTCACTCCACCAGCGCTTGAGAGATTTAAGCTGAGGGTGCCGGTAGCAGGATTTGAGATAAACCTGTCAGCCCTGACTGGTGCATAAAAGACAAATAGGATGACAGCGCAGACAATATACCCCGTTTATAGAGCACGTAGAGGACACGCTTATGGCTAACCTGTGATAGCGTGCGAGTCAGAGGCGGGGCACATATCATTTTTATTTAGCTGGCTATCCAATGGAAAGGATAGCTGCTGGATAAGGATGCAAAGTTAAAGAAGCTACCAGCCTTTCGATGATAGGTTTGTAGCTCCGCCCAATTCTGCCGCTTTGATTAGACTTATCACCTTCTGTAATTCTTGCTGGTCTGCCAAAAGCAGCCTTACTCCTACGTTTGCAATGGCACTTTGACCCGAAGAGTAAACAGTGTCATTTTTATAACCAGTTGCCCACAAACGAACAACAATGTCGCAGCAAGATGGCGAGAAAAAACAGGAAGAGAAAAAGCCAAAGGCGGTTGCATTACTGTCCGGCGG
>JAJPHX010000058.1 GCA_021325075.1 Nitrososphaeraceae archaeon
CCTGCGATAGAAACGGTCGAAGGCATAAAGAAGCAATACGAAGGCAAGGAAATTGGCGCGTACATCGGCCTTGGAGGAGGGAGCTCGATGGACGTCTGCAAATACCTGAGCAAGCTTACCGGCGTGCCCAAGATACTGATCCCGACAACATTTGGAACCGGCGCGGAAATGACCACCTACGCGGTCATCAGCTTTGACCACAAGAAAAAGCTCCTGCAGGACGAGGCATTCTTGGCAGACGCGGCTATAGTTGATCCGTACTTTTTGGCCGGCACCCCGTTTAACATCATGAGAAACTCAGCCTGCGACGCGGCAGCCCAGGCGTCTGAGGGCTATGACAGCAAGGCAGGAAATCCGTTTACGCAGTTCTTTTGCAAGGAAGCGTTTGACATATTGTACGACGCCATAGTCAACGACAAGCCGAACATGCTTCCATACGGAGCCATGCTCTCCGGCATTGGCTTTGGAAATGCTTCAACCACTCTGGGACATGCGCTGTCGTATGTGTTTTCAAACGAAGGTGTGCCCCACGGCTATGCACTGTCATCGTGCACTACAGTAGCACACAAGTTCAACAAGTCGCCCTACTACGAGAGGTTCAAAAAGATAGCGCAAAAGCTAAAATTCGAGCCGCTTAAGCTAAAGCAGTCGCTTGACCAAGCAGCAGACGTCATAATGCCTGACCGCGGACACCTTGACAACAATCCGATACCGGTGAGCAAACAGGACGTCATAAAGTGCCTTGAAGAGATAGTAAACGCCAACCCGCTGGCATAGCCAGCTCTTTTCTCTTTCAAAACCTTTAAATTCAGTTCGCCAGTTTCAATCCACTAATGACCGTTATCCAAAAGAGCATGGAAATTAACGCTCCGGTAAGTGAAGTGTTTACTTATTTTGCAAGGCCGGAGCACATGGCCGACCAGTTCCCAGAGAACATGGGTCTGAACGTCATCCCGGTTGAAGTCAAGAATGGGTTTGGCGTTGGCACGATTTTCAGGATTAGCGGAGATTTTGATGGCAAAAAGCTCGAATGGGATTGCGAAACAATCGACTATATCCCGCTGCGTAAGATTGTTGCCAAGATGATTGAAGGCCCGTTCAAGAGCTGGCAAATAACAGTCGAGTTTGAAGAGCTGGCCGAGAAAAAGAGCAAGATCGGTATGAAAGTAGAGTACGAAATGCCAATGGGCCCGCTTGGCAGCTTTATGGACAAGGTGAAGCTGAAAAAGATAGCCGAGCGCGGAATGGAAAATGGTCTGCTTCGCGTAAAGGCGCTGCTTGAAGGCACAGGCTCTATACCAGTCTACATTACACTTGACGCCTACAGGCATATCCTGTCGGAAAAGGAAAGGCTCAACTGCTCTGTCTCTGAAGCGATCGTAAAGATCATCCAGCAGAGTCAGCAGCAAAAGGCAAAGATCGCCTAAACTCTTTTTCCTTCCTTTCTAGTTTCATTTAAATATCGCTTGCTTCAGCAAATTTTCTGCGGGTTCGTAGCTCAGCCAGGTAGAGCGTCTGGCTCTTAACCAGTCAGTTATTCTGGGTTAAAATGTCGAGGGTCCGAATCCCTCCGAACCCGCTTATACTTTACAAAAATGTAGCAAACAGTTGGATTTTTTGATTATGTTTTCCAGAAACCGGGATTTGAATTTGTCTACGATCGCAGCAGGGCTTTAAAGCCATACCAAGAAAGCAATAGGTAACCGGCTTGTTTGCATAAAGTTGTTAACCGGCGCCAAGCGCGGATAGCTGTGCCTATAGAGTTTAGCAGACCCGCGCAACAGGCATTTAGCCCTGAATTCAAGGCAAGGATCGTCAAGATATACAGTCTTTTTCCGGAGCTACAGGAAAAAAGAATACTCTGCGGCTCGATGAGAAAGCGCGGCTGGATCGAGGGCACCGCCACAGGCTGGACATCCCCACCGGTCTTCCGGCTACAGGCTAACGTGTCAAATTACACGATAGCACACGAACTGACACACCTCGTGCAGGGAAACGGTTCGGGAATACCCCATGGCGAAATGGCTTGTGACATCTGGACTGTAAACAGAATGCCTACAAAACTGTTGGACCAGCGGCCATATTATTTGCTAAAAAACTACAGGGTCGACTGGAAGCATGACAGGGCCGCTATCAAGGAGCTGTGCGGGCAAGCGATCGAGCTCCGAAAAACGCAGCGAGCCTACATTGTCTGGCTGCGTGACCAGATTAAAAAGCTGGAGTAATATGTCGGCAAAGTTCAGAAGATTATTCTATAACACAAATCCGTTAATCTTATATTCAGACAGCTATTGCCATTAATCCAGAGTAGGCATGCGCAATCGGCAGAAAGACGAAATCATGAGAGACATTCTCTACAGTGCGCAGGGCGGGGCCGGCATTACCAAGATCATGTTTCACGCGTATCTTACCCACAATCAGGCCAAGGAATACACCCAGATGTTGATTGGCAACGAGATGCTTGAGCTGGACGTCGAGGCGGGCTCGCTCAAACAGTACCGCACCACCCCAAAGGGCGTCGAGTACCTTGCTGCTGTGGAGAGGATGTCGGACCTGCTGGCGATAGAGACAAAGCGCGCTGCAAAGGCAAACACGTTTCTATTTTAATTTATTTTCTTTTACTTCACGCACCAGCTCTTCACGCAGCATCTTTAGGTGGTTCTGCTCATCTTCCTTTATCGCGGTCCACAGCTTGGCAAGCTCTGGCTTGCTGTCCTTTTCCGCATCCCGTAGGTACTTTTCGACCGACGAGTACAGAAAATCAGCCTTCTTCTCAATCTGTGTTATCACATTGAATGTTGAATCTTCAAGCAGCGCACCTTGCTTAGTTGCAGTTTCTGTCATGCCCATACGGGGTCATAAAGCCTAAAAAGAGTTACACGGAATTCCGTGCAAGCTCAAACGTGCCCACGAGTGTATGCTCCTCTGCTTCAAGGCATTTGATCTTTCTTTTTCTCAGCTCCTTGCTTGTAAAGGGCCCTATGGATATCACTAAGGTAAGTTTATCGAGCTGAACGCTGCCCATTATTTCAAAGAAAGAGCTGACACTAGAAGCGCTTGTAAAAATGACAGCGTCAACCTGCTTCTTTTGCAGGAGGCTTGAAAACTCACTCCAGACTGGAGATGGCTTGGATGTCTGCACGGCATAGAGGAAAACTTCGTCCACCTGCATCCCAAGTGCAGTCAGGGCTTGTGCAGCAAACTCGTTTGCTTCGCTGCTTCTTGGGATGATTATCTTTTTTCTTGCAGGCTTGAGCTTCGATAACATCTCTACCAAGCCGGCTGATGAAAACTTGTCTGGCACCAGCTTGACCTGAATGCCGTGTTCTTTCAGGCTCTGCCGGGTTTTTGGCCCTACTGCGATGACTGTCGTGTAGTTCAGAGCAGGCATAGCTTTTTCACCAGCAAGATCAAATATGACTTTTACAGCCTGCGAGCTCATGAACGCGCAATAATCGTATTTTTTGCTTTGCAACTTTTCGAGAAATTCTTGTACAGCCTGCAGCCCAGCCGGCACTATTTCTATTGTTGGCAGTGCTATTGCCTTGCCTCCTTCCGCGCTTACAAGCTTCAAAAATTCAGATGCATCCCGTTCATTTCGCGTTATTGCAAGAATCTTGTTTTTCAGCGCAGTCATCTTTTATTAAACCATTCAAGTTTGTCAAGGCCGGCCACCTTCCCTATCACGATTACAGCAGGAGGCCGGACCTCTGCTTTTTTAGTAACACCCGCTATTGTCCCAAGCGTCCCCCTGACGACTCGTTGCTTGTCAGTCGTGCCGCTTTCCACTATTGCAACCCTGGTACTTTTTTTCATTCCCGCCTTTATCAAGTCATGGGATATCTGCTCCAGCTGCCCTATGCCCATCAGCACGACTATGGTGTCAACGGCGCCGGCCAGCCTGTCCCACTTTATCACCAGCTCGTCTTTTTC
>JAJPHX010000137.1 GCA_021325075.1 Nitrososphaeraceae archaeon
ACCTTGTCAATGACATCGGAGCCTATCGCCTTTGGGTTAAACGCCTGGGCAGAGCGGCTTTCAAGTATGTCGCTTGCCTGCTCTAGCGTATAAGAGTGAAATTCCATCGGCACCCTGCCAAGCGTGCTCTGCTCTGCCGGGTCAAGCCTGCTGTAAAATTCCGTGCTCCTTGCGATGAATATAACGCCCTTGATATTGCAGGGCTTGTCAGGCTCGAATTCATTTAGGCGCGTCAGGTCGTAAATTATGCCGCTGTCCTTGCTCGTCTTTATCAGGTAATCGATCTCGTCCATGATGATTAGCGCATATTGCTTGTTTTCCCGAAGATAGCGAAGCAGATAGCGTAGCATTTCTTCCGCACTCAAGCCCTGCGCCGGCAACTCTGGCGCGAGGCGCTCTAGCAGCAAGCGGTAGATTGCAAACTTGTTGCCGCCCTGCAGCTTCAAATTGATATACGCCGTTTTTAATGCAAGCTTGTTCTTTGCAAACTGCTCTTCGATGATCTTGGAAGATCTGATGACAGTTGATGTCTTGCCGATGCCTGCAACTCCTATCACCTGCAAGACTGTAAGCGGGAACTTGTCAGGGTCTTTTGGCGCTTCAGAAAATACGTTTACGATTTGCTGGATCTGGGTCTGACGGTGAGGCAGTTCCTCCGGCATGTAGCGTGGAGAAAGTTTTGATCTGTCGCGGAATATTGCGCTCTCTGACATCCCTGCTGTATAGCTGAATACGGGCAGTCCATCAATATATACCTGAATAGAATTTAATACCTGCAGGCTGCTACAAACGCCGCGCGCATGAGCAAGTTTGTTAGGAGTGACTTTAGCATAAGGCGGCTGGTGGACAACTCGTTCAAGGCCATAGACGAAGGCGCGTACGAGACAAAGCACTCGTTCACCCACGACGCGATCAGCCTAAAGAAAGCAATCCTTTCATGTCCTCACGCTCCTCTCATCACCGAGGTAAAGTTCTCCTCACCTTCCCAGGGCAAGATAAGAACCAAGACCTCTCCAATCGAGATTGCAAGCACGATGGTGCAATCCGGCGCCGTTGGATTATCTATCCTGACGCAGCCGTATCTCTTTGAAGGTTCTATCGAATATCTCGCTTCTATAAGAAAGGCAGTCAGCGTGCCACTGCTCATGAAGGACATCACCGTCAGCCAGGTACAGATAGACGCCGGCAAAAAAATTGGCGCGGACTGCATACTTCTGATAAAGACAGTCTTTGACCAGAATCTGGCAGAAGACAGCATGGAAAAACTTGCAGAATATGCAGCAAAGAAGGGGTTGCAAGTATTGGTAGAAGTGCACAGCGATCAGGAACTTGGCGAAGTGCTGAAAGCGAAATATCCTTTGGTTGGTATCAACAATCGCAACCTTGACAACCTGCAGGTCGACATCGCAAACACTGAAAGACTACTCAAAAAACATAACAAAGGCAAGAGCATCATAATAAGCGAAAGCGGCATCGGCAAACCAAAAGATATACAGTATTTGCGAAACGCCGGCGCCGACGCGTTCCTTGTCGGTACTTCAATAATGGAAACTAGCAACATCGGAGCCAAGGTCGCAGAATTGTATAATTCGCTCTAATTGCGAATCCCTTAATACCCCTTTTTCACTACTGGACTTGTTTCATGCTAGGCAGCTATCCGGTGGCAGGCAAGTTCGGCAGGTACGGTGGCAAGTACATACCTGAAACGCTAGCCCCCGCGGTGGAAGAGCTGGAATCTGCCTACGAGAAATACAAAAACGATCCCGATTTTCAGAAGGAACTTTCATACTACTTGACCGAATACGCCGGCCGGCCGACGCCGCTTTATTTTGCCAAGAACCTCACAGAGCATGTCGGTGGCGCCAAGATTTACCTGAAAAGGGAGGACCTTTTGCACGGTGGTGCCCACAAAACCAACAACACTCTCGGCCAGGCCCTCTTGGCAAAAAAGATGGGCAAGAAGAGGATAATCGCAGAGACAGGCGCCGGCCAGCATGGAGTCGGAACGGCACTTGCCTGCGCGGTTCTTGGGCTTGATGCTGAAGTCTACATGGGAGCCAAGGACGTCGAGCGGCAAAAGCTCAACGTTTTTCGAATGGAGCTGCTTGGCGCCAAGGTCCATCCAGTCCAGTCTGGCAGCAAGACGCTCAAGGACGCCATCAACGAGGCAATACGCGATTGGATTGCAAACGTCAACACCACTTATTATCTCATAGGCTCGGTGGTCGGGCCACACCCATACCCGATGATGGTGAGGGATTTCCAGAGTGTAATAGGCCACGAGGTAAAGCAGCAGATGCGGGAGCTGCAAGGCAAATTGCCTGACGCAGTGGTCGCCTGCGTTGGTGGGGGAAGCAACGCGATGGGGTCGTTCTATCCATTCTTGGACGATCAGGATGTCATGCTGTGCGGTGTGGAAGCCGGAGGTCATGGAATAAAGTCAGGCAAGCACTCGGCTACTCTGGCCGCCGGCTCGCAAGGCGTGCTCCATGGTATGTTTACCTATTTGCTTCAGGACGAGCGCGGCCAGGTTATGGAGACTCACAGCATATCGGCTGGGCTTGACTACCCTGGAGTTGGGCCAGAGCACTCGATGCTAAAGGACGCGAAGCGAGCGCGCTATGCCGCGTCAACAGACGACGAGGCGATAGAAGCGTTTGTCACGCTGTCGAGGCTTGAAGGGATAATTCCTGCTCTCGAGCCGTCGCACGCAATTTCATACGCGATGAAGCTCGCAAAAGAAATGAGCAAGGACGACATCATCGTCGTGACGCTGTCCGGGCGTGGTGACAAGGACGTGCAGGTAGTTCAGGATTATCTTGATAGTAAAAACCGCGGAAAAAAGAAGAAACATGCAAAATAGAATCGCTGCAAGGTTTGACGAGCTAGTAAGCAGGGACGAACGCGCTCTTGTGTGCTACGTAGTCGCCGGATACCCCGACCTCAAGACTTCAGAAGAGGCAATCGACGCCCTTGTGGTAGGCGGCGCGGACATCATTGAAATTGGCATTCCATTTTCAGATCCGATAGCTGACGGGCCGACTATCCAGGCGGCGTCGTACAGTGCGCTTGAAAAAGGCGTCACACCGGAAAAGGCGCTGCGGCTGGCAAAGAGCGTCAGGAAGCGCCATCCAGAGCTACCGCTGCTTGCGATGACCTACTGTAATATCCTTGTGCGGGTCGGAGTTGAAAAGTTCATGGCGCATGCCAAAGAATGCGGCATTGACGGCTTTATCCTGCCTGACATGCCCGTAGAAGAGGCAGGCGAATACTCACAAGCGGCGTCAAAGCTAGGCCTCTCGCTGGTATTCCTAGCCTCGCCCAACACGTCAGAAGCAAGATTAAGAAACATAGTTAAGAGCACTTCTGGCTTTCTCTACCTAGTTTCGGTCTATGGCATCACGGGCGCACGCAAGTCATTTGAAGGGTACACTCTTGATGCGATCAGAAACGTAAAGCGGCTTGCAGAATCAAAAATCCCGGTGGCAGTCGGTTTTGGGATAAAGACGCCGGCCCACATCAGGCTTATGGCAGGCGCAGGCGCTGACGGGGTGATTATCGGGAGCGCCATAGTTGACATCATGTCAAAGTCTTCAAGCAAGAAAAAGATGCTAAAAGAACTTGTTGATTTTGCAAAGTCGATGAAGCGGGCCTGCAAAAAGTAGCACAATATACATTAACGCAAAATACAATCAGACAGGCACATGAACGAAAAGCAGCTGAAAGTTCTGTTCTGCAGCGCGCTCAGATCCGGCCACATAAAGAACAATGACATCCTGCCATCGCCTGATTCTGAGATAAGGATCGTGGAAGAGGCAAACTTTCGCAGCTTCGACCTTGTCATTGCTTCGGTGAGCAAAGAGCCCAATCATGACTATGACAACTATAACAACATGCTTGTTCGGACACAGCTGCTTGAAAGTTTTGCAAGGAGCCAGAAATGCAGGATAGACTGCGTCCGCTTTTACCCTGTGGAAGTAAAGTCAGATGACGACTGCATCGACGAGCGCCTGCCAAGCCAGATAATAAATGCGATCATGACGTTTGGGCTTTCCGTGCTCGTGCTTGACAAGAATCATGGAAAAAGAATAGCAAAATCCGGACTTGCCAAGTTCATGCCGGCCACCATAATATGCTACACTGGCATTGACGATCACTTTGAGGCCGTTTCTACATTTGACCGCTTTATCTCTAGTGGGATATTCAGCTTCAATAGGACGAGCCTTGCAAGGGCGCTTGCGCCACGTGACTCTGGCGGCAGGGCTTACAACAGGCTTGCAGTGCTCCAGCGGATACTCCAGAAACTCGCATTTAACCAGCTGTACTACGAAAATCTGGCCTTGGCTGACGATGAGCTGGAGTTCCTGCAGGTGCTGTCGCAGATCAGCCTGCCATCCAATGGCAGGAAAAGGTTGGATGGCCTGATAAAAGAGACTGCCAACGCCAAGATGACCGACTTTATGTAGTTGCTTTTAAGCCGACAGTGCAATGAACCGGAAGTACTCTTTAATTCGGTCTTTCAGTAGAATATTACTATCTGTTATTATTTGATGTGTTAAATTACTGATCAAATGAGTCTTCTGATTGAAGAGGAAGAACAAACAGAAGGAGTGCCGGTGTGTGGCGCAAACCTATCGTCACCGGTAGTCGACACAGCATACTACGTCGACGAGATACACTACCGAATAGGAAACAGGATGTACATTGAGAATGCAGACTAGCAAAAAGAACAACCCGCAGGTTCCAGACATCGACGAAGACCGGGACATGGAGCTGGAGAACATCGTAGGGAACCTGATGATAGCGCAGTACCAGGTGGACAAATTGCGTTCTCGCCTGAGCGAGCGGGTCGGCGGGTACGGCTCTGCGAGCAACAAGAAAGGTTCAGCGCACATCTTCAAACATAATGACAAGTGGTACAAGGTGGTGGTTAGAGTCGACGAAATGGCGATGGGCCAGCGCGACATATCCGAAGAGATCAAATAAGTGTGCGCAACTGACGCACAACAATCTTTTTTCTTACGGCGTTACAATCCCGGAATTGTCTTTTGCAAACAGCATGTTGTTGAGCGTGACTTGTAATCTTGTTCCGTTATGCTCCACGATGACTTCGACGTCGTCAAGCGAGTCTGA
>JAJPHX010000178.1 GCA_021325075.1 Nitrososphaeraceae archaeon
AATATTTTCAGCTGATTTGCTATCCGGGCAAATTCTCATTCAACATCAAAGCCAAGAGCGCGGCCCTCAGTTCCTTCCCATAAGACGCCTGCTTGAAGTATATCGCGTTCTTTGTGTGGTCTATCGACTGCGAAATCTCGTCCACGCGCGGCAAGGGATGCATTATCGCTACGTCAGGCTTGGCCCTTGCCAGAGTCTTCTCGTTTATTGTATAACTACCCCGGACCTTTTCATATTCTTGTATGTCGGGGAAGCGCTCGCGCTGGATCCTGGTGACATAGATCAGGTCGGCTTCCGGTAGCACGTCGTCTAAGTCGCTGTGCTCCTTTATCCTGAGCTTGTTGTGCACTTCATAGAGCGACTCTTTCCTTATCGCGAGCGACGGAGGCGACACAAGGTGGATGTTGGTCTTGTAGTTTGCCAGCCCGTATAACAATGAATACACGGTCCGGCCGTACTTCAGGTCTCCCACTATTGCAATCGACAGGTCGTCAAGCCTGCCTTTCTCCTTCAGTATAGTGTACATGTCGAGCAGCGCCTGCGTCGGGTGCTCCTCGCTACCGCTTCCGGCGTTGATGATCGGGTTCTGCGACAGCTCGCCGGCAAACCTGCTGGAGCCATCCAGCGGGTGCCGCAATACGATGACGTCTGAATAAAGATCGATGACCCTGATGGTGTCGGCAAGGCTCTCTCCCTTTTCAACCGACGATGATTTGAGATCGGCGATGCCGATAGAGCTCCCGCCAAGCGAGGCCATCGCGGCTTCAAAGCTCATCCTCGTCCTCGTGGAAGGCTCGTAAAATATGTACCCTAGTGTCCTGCCCTTGCCAAGCTCGCTCCGCTCGGCCGGCTTTAGCCGGCTCACCCTGTCAGTCGCGTCAAAGACGAACTCTAGTTCGTCCTTGCCAAAGTCCTTGATCGAAACGATGTCCCTGTCATAGAAGGGGTTTGGAGCCATTATTACCTTACCAAGGGCAGGCGGTAATAAACACTGCCCCCAATAGGTTCATATCGGATATTTCATAACGTGTACAAACTAATGGCGATATACCGCTATACATTTTACAAGAGTCCCAACATCGGGATATTTGTCAAGGCCAACGACAGCATCGTGCTGATCCCGTACGGCTTTGCCGAGACAAAGACGGAAAAGCTTGCCGAGTACCTTCAGGTAAAGGAGGTGTACGCCTCCTCGGCAGGAACCCGGCTCCTCGGCCCCATGACAGTCATGAACAACAACGGCATACTCTTGCCGTCGATCGCGTCTGACGAGGAAGTGGAGAACGTGAAGCGGGCCAGCGGGCTCAACGTCGAGCGCGTTGCAAGCAAGTTCACGGCCATAGGCAACCTCATTGCGGCAAACGACAACGGCGCCGTAGTGTCGCCCCTGCTAAGGGGCGAAGTGGACCGGCAGATTCAGGACGTGCTTGGGGTGCCGGCGCACACGATTGCAGTCGCCGGCTTTGTCCAGACGGGCTCGATGATAATCGCGACAAACATGGGTGCCGGAGTGCACCCAAATGCCACTGAAGAAGAGGTCAAGGTAGTCTCTGAGGCGCTGCAGGTGCCGGCAGAGCCGGTGACCGTGAACGGCGGCATGCCGTTCCTTTCTTCCGGCGTTGTTTCAAACAGCAAGGCGGTAGTGGTCGGCAACCTTACAAGCGGCCCCGAGCTTATCATGCTGAGCAGGATCTTCCAGGCATGACCCTGAATGATGATTGAGCTGCTCTGCGTCGGAAGCGAACTCTTGTCAGGCATCACGCTCAACACGAACGCGCACTGGCTCGCGTGCCAGATCGCAGGCGCCGGCGGCAACCTGAGCAGGGTCACGGTTGTAAGGGATGATCTTCATGAAATTTCATCCGCTGTAAAGGAGTCGCTTGCAAGAAAACCCGGCATTTTGATAACGACCGGCGGCCTTGGCTCGACCTATGACGACATGACGCTTGAAGGAGTAGCCAAGGCGCTAGGCAAAAAAGTCGCGCTTGACAAGCAGGCGGTGGAGATGCTAAAAGAGAGTTATGAAAGGCGCTCGCTCAAGTACGAGCTGACAGAAGCGCGCCTGAAGATGGCCACGATCCCGGAGGGCTCGACTCCAATCCAAAACCCGGTGGGAAGCGCGCCGGCAATAATGGAAAAATCAGGCAGGACGAAAATCTTTTGCCTGCCCGGCGTGCCAAAAGAAATGCAGGCGATATTTGAGCAGAACATCATGCCCCTGATAAAGAAAGATGTCGGCGCGTTTGTAGTACAAGAAGTCAACTACGAGGTGAGGGGAATAACAGAAGCCATGATTGCCCCGGAGCTTGTCAAGATAGTCGAGTCACACTCGCGGCAGGCTGTCTACCTCAAGACCCACCCCCGCGGGTACCTGAGGAAAAAGATCCCCCGGATCAGGATACAGCTGATATCCCGCGGAAGCGATGAAAGAGAAGTGAAGAAGAGGCTGGACTCGATAGCAAAAACGATTGAAAAAGAAGTGGCAAGGCTGGGCGGCAAGATATGCGAGTGATATTCCTGCTGGCTGGAATCGCGGCAGGGGCCGCGAGCGCGTTCTACCTTGCCTACAACTACCAGCCGATATTGCTCAACGGCACGATACACGCTGCCATTTTTTCATCGGGGCTTGTCGCGATGTATTTTGCAAAAAAATTGACAGCGCAGAGGGCCGGCTGGTACTTGGCAGGCGCGCTGCCTGTGCATTTAGCGATACACTTTATCGTTATACGCGACCTGACTCAGTTGATCGGAGTCAGCCACGCCTTGCTAAATTTCTTGTCCTTGCCGTGAACAATAGTTTCAAACATCGTCTTTAGCTGCTTTGTCGTCTTGCCTATCCTGCCATCGCCAACCAGCCTGTTGTCGATTTCACCCACCGGCTTGACTTCTGCTGCGGTGCCTGTCAGAAACACCTCATCGGCGATGTATAGCTCGTCGCGCGAAATATCGCGCACTTCGCAATTCATGCCGTTCTCCTTTGCTATTGCGATTATGCTGTCCCTTGTTATGCCTTCAAGCGCGCCAGAAGTTATCGGCGGCGTGAAAAGAGTGCCATCATTGACAAGGAAGATGTTTTCTGCGCTGGCCTCTACCACCATGCCGGCAGAGTTGAGCATTATTGCCTCGTCAAAGCCGGCCTTGAGCGCCTCGACCCTTGCAAGCGCCGAGTTGGCGTAGTTGGCTGTGCCTTTGGCGTGCATCGGAAGCGATTTCGTGTCGATCCTTGTCCACGACGACACCATAACACGCGCGCCCTTTTCCGGGCCGTCGCTTTTCAGGTATTCGTCCCACTTCCAAGTCGCTATCGCGACTGACACCTTGTTTGGCATCGGGTTGACTCCCATCTTGCCGTAGCCATAGTAGGCTATTGGCCTGATGTAGCATTCGTCCATCTTGTTTGCCCTGACTGTGTCGATTATTGCCTTTTCCAGCTGCTGCTTGCTGTAGCCGAGATCCATGAAATAGATCTTGCCGCTGTTTATCAGCCGCTGGACATGGTCGCTTAACCGGAATATCGCGCTGCCGCTCACTGCCTTGTAGCATCGGATGCCTTCAAACACCCCGGTGCCATAGTGCAGGCCATGCGTCAAAACATGGATCTTGGCGTCGTCCCAGTCGACTAGCGCGCCGTTTAGCCAGATCTTGCCTTCTGTCATTTGTGCATACCACGGATTTTTGTTCGGGTCGAGTGAATCGCCTTTACCGCGTCGGCCACGCTGTTGCCCTTGTCTTCAACTACTATCAGTATCCGGGAGGTTTCTTCCTGCGCGTCAAGGTTCAAGATGTTGATGTCGTGCTCGCTCACCGTACTGCTCGCAGTCGAGGCTATCTTGGGCACCTTCCACATCTCGTCGCCTATCAGCGTGACCACTCCCCTGCCGTAGACGATGTCTGCCTTTTGGTAGTAGGCCCGGAAGTGCCTCTCGTAGCGCCGGACATAGTCTGCATCGAGGAACAAGAGGCGCGTCATCTCTGTGTCGTCTACCATGTAGGGCGATAATTTGACGAAGTCGTGGTACTGCCTGTCAAGCTCTAGCGACGCGACCAGGTGTGACGCGGCGGTGCTCTCCATCCTCACCATCGCGCAGTTCCTCTTGCCTGTCACTATTTTTATTGGATTATCGTCAGTTGAAGGCGGCTTTCTCTGGATCGTGGTTATGCCGCCGTCCGGCTTTGCCATGTCTGTTATCACTATGGGGATATCAAGGTCGTTGTCGTCGATCTCTTTAATCGCGATAGGGTCTAGTATCTTCATGCCAAACATGCCGGCGATTTTGGCCTCGTTGTACGACAGGTATTGTATGAAATCCAGATCGTCTTTTACTATCCTTGGGTCGGCGCTCAATACCGCGCTGTCCTTTTCCAAGTCGATCTTGACGTCGTAATTTTCTTGCAGCAATATCGCAATGTCTGCTGCTGTCCTGTCAGAGCCTCCGCGCTCGTAGGTGGTTTCTAGCCCGTCGACTGTCTTGCCGATAAAGCCCCCCATCGACACGACGTCGCTGTGCTCCACCAGCTCCACAAGATGATCTGCGTGATGCCTTGAATCTTGCACCATAAAGTTGGCGGCTTCAAAGTTGTCATCGGTGACAATTGGCCACTTTTCAATCGGCACGTGCGACGCCTTCAGTCCGGCACTTTCCATCACGTAGCCCATCAGGTACGACATCGTGACTTCGCCGCTGTACGCAAGCGTCCTTGAGCGTATGACATCGACAAAGCGCCGGTTCTCTGCCGCCTGCTTTAGCGAAATTATCACCTGCCGGTAGAACCTGTCAAGGCTGTCAAGGAATTCCTTGTGGCGGTTGCTTTCTTTAACATGCTTTGCAGCTATCCTTTCATAGACTTCCCTCAACACCTCGATCTCGACGGGAGTTGAAGAGGCGTAGCTCTTGCCCACCTTGAGCGCGACGTCGGTCATGGAGCTGACCTTGCCCTCGTACTCGATAAGCGGGGCAGAAAAGACTGTGACTACTTTTGATTCCTGCTGCAGCTGCCTTATTCTGTCGATGATCTTTGGGATCATGGCACCTTCCACTCCGAGGGCGCTGCCGCCAAACTTGGCAACCGTGATAGAAGTCATTTGAAGTCTCTCTCAGCTAGTGCAAGACTTCCCTATATTAAAGATGGGGAATTCCTGAAAAAGGCATCTCATAAATACCGCAGAGTTGAAAATAAGAAAAGTTGAGCGACGATGACGTTTGCATCCGGTGCGGCGACAGGATGGTGCACACAGGGTTCAAGATCTACCGCTGCCAGCAGTGCGGACACGAAGAAAAGCCGGAAGACCTGTAGTCATCCAAAGTCAAGAATCATGCCGCGCTTGTCGTCAAGATCGAACCTGTATTTTTCCCTTGGCGCCAGCGGGATCGACTCTACCATGTCGCTGCGGCACGCCGGGCATTCCTTTATCCTGCCGCCACAGAGGTCTGACGCGCACCAAAAGCAAGAGCCGCAGATCACGAAATAGGCGTGGCCATAGTAGCCGCTGCTTCTGGCTCCTGAAACAAGCGATGTTTTTCCTTGCAGCGAATCTTCATTTAGCATCAGTGGCAAGGACATTGGGGGCTGTAGGGAAGCTGGGGCTCTATTTAAGAAGATAAGCGGCAATGTTAGCTATCAATCTTATGGAACAAGCACGGGCTCAGGCTTCCACCACCGCGATTGTGGCGCTGTGCAGCGACCTGTGCGCCAGCAAATAGCTTACTCCCTTCTGCGTCGTCCTATAGGCGACGTGATTGCGGTCCCTGTCTGCGAGTTCTGTCAACAACTGCTCTTTAACAAGCATTTCCACATGTTCCCCTGTCGCGCTGTATTTCCCTGCAAGGTAGGGTTTTGATATCCCGTCAATGGCGGCCTCCAGAATGGAAGCAACAATTTCTGAATCTCGATAACTCATGTAATAAGGCAAGCCGCGTCTACTCTTAAAAGAGGATGACTGGGTGTTTCAGTTTATTTCTATCAAGCAATGGTGCTTTAGCCTTTTATTCTTCGGTGCACGACTGCGTTATGCTGAAATGGAACGATCTACCATAAGATAACACCCCGTAATTTATAAGCAAACAGCCATGACAATTAATTTCGAGGGAAAAGGTGACAAGATGCAAAACAGGCAAAAGGACGAAATGATGAGGGACATCTTGGCAGTGTCAAACGGCGGCGCCACGATCACCCAGATAATGTTCAAGGCCTACATGAGCCACGGGCAGGCAAAAGGGTACATTGGCGAGCTGCTTGAAAGCGGTTTTTTAGAGTTCGACCCGACTGAGAGGAAGTACCGCACCGCCTCAAAAGGGCTTGAGTACCTGCAGGCGGCAGAAAAGATATCAGAAATGTTGTCGATATCAACGAAAAGGTGTGCAGCTGACAAGAGGATGGAAACGGCGTTTCAGTTCTAGGCGTTGCCGGGCGCGGGCTGCCTGGATCGAACGACGATGAACCATGCCGCCAGCCC
>JAJPHX010000119.1 GCA_021325075.1 Nitrososphaeraceae archaeon
GCGCCGGAAACAATTTGAACGTTACTGGGCTGAAAAGGTGGAGGGGGTGGGATTCGAACCCACGAACCCCTAAGGGACGGGATCACTCATCTCGCAGTTATCGCTGTAGCGAGAGGAAATGATGTCGTGCGCATCTTGATCTTGAGTCCTGCGCGTTTGACCAGGCTTCGCTACCCCTCCGACCATCCGTCATGCCCGCAGAACCTTATTTCATAGTTGCGGCATCTGTTTGAAAGGTTAAATTTTCCTAGGTTCACTATATACAACCATGGCGAAGCCGGAGACAGTTTCAAGGCTGTGTACAAAGTGTCACTCAAAGACGGTTCACGAGGTCCGCGAAAAGACTGTGGCGGGCATAAAGCTGATCTGCACCGACTGCGGGCACTCGCTCGTAGTAGCTTCCCTGTAACGTTTATTATTAGATGCCACTTTCCAAAATTATATGAAGATAAGCGAGCTGAAGGCTGGAATGCGCAACGTAAGCGTCACGGGCAAGATTGACAGCGTGGGCGAGCCCCGAACCGTCAACCTGAAGGCGGGTGGGACAAACAATGTTGCAGATGCGATCATTTCTGACGAGTCTGGGAGCATCAAGCTTTCGCTGTGGGGCGACGACATCAACAAGGTCCGGCCCGGAGACAGAGTTTCAGTAGAAAACGGCTACATCAACACGTTCAAGGGCGAAAATAGCCTTGCCGTTGGCAAGTTCGGCAAGCTGAACAAGGTCTAGCTGATATAGCCGGTGTCGCGGGGCTTTTGCGGCTGCTGGCCTTCAAGCGGCGATCTTGTGGCCCTGCCGCCAGCAAGCATCTGTTGCTCTATCGTCTGGATAAGCATCTCCGTGTCTTTTGCCCTCTTGTCCAAGTTCGTCATGTCTATTTTGACTCCGATTATCTGGAGCAGGGTTTCAAGCACTGCCTTTGAGGCCTTGGCGTCAACGACATAGCCGGACGTTTCTCCAAGCAGGCACATGCCCTTCATGTTGCGCAGCTTTGCTATGCCTATTATCAGGCCATTCATCCCCGTGATGCTACCACTGTCCATCGGCGATATGCCATGCGAAGCAAACGCATTGACGATTTCAAGATGTGTCGCTGTGCCAAAGACCTTTGGCCTGTCTACAAATACGCCCGTGATGTATGCTGCAAGGGTAAACACCTGCTCGGTGCCAAACTGGGCAGCCACGTTCAGCACTTCGTCTGCGAGCGCGTATTCAGAGTCGGGGGTTGCCGGCTGCGAATCACCTGTCAGTAGCAACAGGTCCGCGTTGTCGCCCTTCCACCAGAATATGCTGTTTTTCATCAAGTCGACGGTGCCATCGGCTTTAATCATGACCTGCGGCGGAAAAGAGCTAGAGTAGATGTCGACAAGGAGCTTTGCATGCAATTCCTCGATCAGGTGGTCCACCGCCAGCTTGCCTACGTACCCGCTGCCTGGGAAGCCACAGATTAGATGCGGCGACTTTAGGGCGGGTCGCTCTTGCCCGGAGTAGACAAACTTGATCTCGCGGACTGACATGCAAGCTTGAACCCGTTGATGCTCTTTAAAGCTTTGCCACGCCTGACAGCTTGAGATGGACAGTATTCTAGCAAAGAAAAGTATCCAATACTGGAGATTTGCCGTGCAGTTAACAGAAATGAGCACAGTTTTTAGCAACTTTGAATGTTACAAAAGATTGGAAGCATGAGAGGATTAATAAGAAAGTCCAAGAAAAAGGATCGGTATCTCTCACGATGCTAGAACAAGAGAAAGCCCGTTTTACCAAGGAAAGGATTGCTGTTCTGGCATTATGGTTTGGAGTGTTGATAGGCGTAAGGGTTCTGATTGGCTTTGCGATGCAAAACATGTGGTTCGGTACAATAGGTGCGGTCACGATCACCTTCGTCATCTTTTACATGACCCTGCGTTACACTCGCCTGCAAAAGTATCGCCAGCTGATAAACCAGTCGCTCATGCTGTGGTACCGTAAGAAATTCTTTTACATCAGCGGCATGGTCAGTCTGTTCATTCTTGGGAGCATACTTGGCTTTACCGAATATGGTTATGCGAATTACTCTGATAGGCTGATAACGATGGACATGAACCAGCAAGATCTCCAGCGGTCGCTTGGCATGCTTGACACAAACGACCTGCACAGCAGCCTGGCAAAGAGCCTGCAGAAATATTCGCCAGTTGAAATAATCGCCATAACTCTGGCAAGCGCCGACAAGAGCCTCGACGGCTACTATGCCAAGGTAGTCAGCTACATGTTTGCAGAGGACATCGAGATCATGGTCTTTATGTTGCTGTTCAGGACAAGAAGGGAAATATTCACAGCTCCAAACGTAAAGTCTGCATGAATTACTGTTCCTGATCCCTGTCGGCCTTTTCAAGTTGCTCTGCAAGCGCCTTCTTTAATGCATTATTTTCGGCTCTCAATGCCGTAATTGCACGCTCGTATTCCTCGATCTTTTGCTTGAGCACCCGAATGGGCGACTGGCCCTCACCTGATTGGTTCAGCATGTGAAAGATTGAGGATAAAAGTGCGAGTTGATCCTGCGCTTCTTGCTTTCTTGTCTCCTCTTCCTTGTCTGACTCGCCCTGCAACAGGATCAGGTATTTTCTACACTATTTGACCTTTTAGTAAGCAAACATCAGCTGCCTATCTCGGAATTTTCTTGCCTGCTCTTAACCCGTAGATCAGCACTATCGCGCCGGCTGCCGTAATGATCCAGCCTACCATGAAATAGACAATAGGATCGGTTCCGCAAGGCGCGCTGCCAGGGTTCATCAAGCCGGACAGGCATCGCTCGTAAGCAGGCTGGTCGACCAGTATTGATTTTAGGATCGTGGCCTTTGCAACAGCCACTATCGCAATCCCTGCAATTATCGATACCTTGTTCAAAGTTGATATAATTTGCCGTAAAGCCTAGTTAAGGTTTAAGCCGGGAAGCGCCATCTGACAAACGGTGACGTATTTCCAGGCCGGGGTGTGCATCGAGATTCCCCAAAGTAATATCGCCAAACCCCGATATTTGCGTACCGGATTTATCTAATGATATTTCATAACCTACATTAACGGAAGCGCAAAGGTAATATCCGTTCAAAAATGAACCCTGAATTCTTGCGTTCTTCTTGTGGAATTTCCTTGTCGCCATATGAAGAAGCCCGGTATTTTCTGCAAAATCTGCAAGCAGTATCATTGTCAATCCTGCGGTGAATGGCATGATTGCAAGAACTTGTCATAGGTATGCGTAAATACCTCATATTACATTGCTATGATGATTAGACAATTGTCGGACACAAGAGTCTTCTGGGAGTTGAAGGAAAAAGCAAAGTGGTCGCATGACCATGAAGAAAAGAAAACGGCAATTACCGAATTATCAAGTCTTGGCGAAGGCGCGATTCCGTCGCTGGAAGAAATAATGAATGTCACTGCTTTTCAGGAAATCAAAGCCGCTTGCATTGAAGCAATAAAGGCAGTACAGGGAAATAGCAAGGTTGCTACAGCAGAACCTGATGAAGGGAAGGCGTTGGCAAAGACTACGAGTTTTGCCGATCTTCCACCCTAATTTTTGTATGAAATCAAGGTGTCTCATAATGGACTTTGATCTTGTCCCGAATATGGCAAGCCATGCATCATACAGTAAGCCTCGGGCGGGATTTGGACCCGCGACCTCTACCTTACCAAGGTAACGCTCTACCAGGCTGAGCTACCGAGGCGCTCTTTTCAATCAACTGGACAACCATATAATAATCCTTATGAAGGTTTGAATTTATCAATAGATTGCGTCGGCACAATAGGATTTCAATACTTCAGAAGTCGATCAATAGTATTCAATCACAAAAATTAACTAAGATTTAATTACACATAGCCACTAACGCAATTCTGGCTCGCGCGGGGGTTGTAGAGCCTGGCCAAATAGGCTAACAATATTGGAGACGCGGGACTTAAGATCTCAGAAATGGGTTATCCCGTCCCTCAGGGGTCCGTGGGTTCAAATCCCACCCCCCGCACCTTTTTTTACTGGAGAACGCTATTTACTAACGTCTAGCCGGACACGTCTGTGTCTTTGGCAATCTCTCAAAGCACATGACATGAAGTTGACTTTCGCAGCTTGATTAGTTATTTTGGAACAGTATATAGATTTTAACTTCCTGAGCCGCATCGAGAATGAAGCTAGGATATGGCTTGGCAAGAAAAATGATTGGCGGAGACATCGTCATTATTAAGTACAGTTAACTATAGTATTAGTACCCCTGCCGCCATTGCAGGTATTCGTTCCTTCTCCACCATCAATATTGTCATTTCCACCATGTCCGTCTATTCTATCGTTGCCGCTACCACCATAGAGCTGGTCATTTCCTGCATAACCTCTTAGAATGTCATTTCCATCTTCACCGTAAATGACATCATTGCCCGGCCCGCCATTTACTCTATCATTGCCACTGCCAGCATAGATGCAATCGTCACCTGCTAGGCCATTTATCCTGTCGTTGCCGGCATAGCCAAACATTAGGTCATTGCCAGCCGTGCCTGTTAGAGTGTCTCTGCCATTTGTGCCATAGATTACAGAGTCGTATTGACCGATTGTCCTTCCACAATAAAGTGTAGAATCTGCGCTTGCAGAAGTTGAAAAGAAGACGTCAGTATTACCAAGGCCAGTCAATTCTGACCACATGACGTAGACATTTCCAGCCGAAGTACTCAAGAAAGGGGCAGCCGGGTGTTGCGGTGGTGAACTGTTGCTAACGTTAATAATGGAATCGAAATTTTGACCCCTATCAGGACTATGCCTAAAGTAAATATCATTATCTGACGTACCAAGATCAGTATGGAGCCAGACAGCATAGACATCATTGCCAGACGCAACTATATTCATGTCACCGTTGATCATTTGCGATGAAACTTCCTGCGTCAAGTTCAGAGAGCTGAAACTAAGACCGTTATCTGTACTCCCGAAGAAATAGAGATCAGAAGTCATACCAGATTCATCCCACATAATATAGACCCCGCTTCCAGAGGCTGCAATCTTTGGAGCAGACATTGAACTCCAAATGGTATTACTCAAATTTCTCTCAGGTTCAAAATTTGCTCCCCCATCAATGCTCCTTGTAAAGAACAGATCGTAACCCCCTGTGTTGTCCTCGTTCATAATAACAGTCATCCAAATCAAATACACATTGTCGCCAACTGCTGCCAGATCATGTCCTCCAGTGCCATCTATAGTATTGATTTCAGTTTTTGGCCCAAAATTTGCTCCATTATCGGTGCTTCTCGCAAAAAATATATCGTCATTCTCGATTGGCCCGGTTGAACCGTTATTTTCCCACGAGACATATACGTTATTTCCGGCAGCTGCGATATGTGGATCATCCGCAGATATTCCGTCATCGTTTATGGTAATCGCGGCATCAAATGTCGCGCCGTTGTCAATACTTCTCGCAAAAAATACACCGGTGGAATAAGTCCACACTACGTATACATTACTGCCTACGGCGGCAATTCGAGGACCTTGAATAAAAACTTGATCCTTCACTAATGTAATCGGTGGTCCGAACGTAGCTCCATAATCATTGCTTGCTCTAAATGTTACTCCTCTGCTGAAATCGGATCCGGTCCAAGCAACATAGACATTGCTTCCTATGGCAAATAATGCAGGAGGTGCGACTTTTTCATCGCTGAGTGTAATTGCAGGACTAAAGCTAATGCCATTGTCAACACTTCTTCTCAATTTTAATTGACCCTCGCCCCATATCACGTACACATTATTTCCAGAACTTGCTACCGCGTCAGAGGAAGCACTAAGACTGTTCATCTTGATTTTAGGCTGAAAATTGATGGCAACAGCCGATGCGGGAGTTATCGGAATAATAATTACAAACAATAGTAGAAATGACGTGATTACCAACGTGATTATTTTCATGTCTCTATTATTCAGCTTCAAGCTGACTTGGATCACACATGTAGCAAATACCTTAGAAATATCTAATATAAAAGCATACTATATGATATGGGGCGCTGTTAGGGTAATCTGTATAGCTAGGCATGTCCTAGCTATCATTGCCCATGAATCGCAATAGGACAGATCCAGCTATAGTGAGATATGCACTGTACATGTATTTTAATTCTAGGAGTTTCCGGCTGGCAGCCAGATCGCTATCTGAAGTCAAGAAAAGAAGCCATGTAGCAGTATGGAAATGGGTACAGAAATATTCAGACATTGCTGACAGCTTTCGAACAGACAGGCGCCTTGTCAGAGCAATGTTTGTTGACGAAACACTACTCCAGATACATTGACTACTGGCTATGGGTAGCATATGAACCTGCTATCAACACATGTCTGATGATGCATCTGTCTCATGAGAGGACGATTTTCGTGTGCTATCAGTTCTTCAAGCAATTGCAAAGAAAGTATGGAAGGAAGCCAATATTCACAGACGGTGCTCGATGGTATAATGACGCTTGCAGGTGGTTGAGGCTACCACATCAAGTGTATGGTACAGAACTGAAGAATATGATGGAAAGGTTCATCCAGCAAATAAAAGACAGGACAGAATGCTTTGACGACCATTTTCCATGCAGAAAAGAAGGCTGTGACAAGCAGCATGTGTGGAACTGGCTGAAATTGTTTTTGCTGTATCTGCATATGGGCGCAGACAGAATACGATTTATGACATTCCTGGCCAGGGATGGTGATTAAGTTAACGGAGACCTTTTTTACTGGTAAAATTTAATATCCCATAAAGTGAGGAACATGTAGATATGCTTCAGCTCTTTGGAGTGTTTGCAAACCACAGCCCAGAATCATGCCCGCTCAACAACGAAGCGAGCAGGAAAGTTTTTGTGACAATTGACGACAAGATCAAATCAATCTTGCCAAAGTTCAAGGTCAACAGGATCGTGGCGTTCTACATGTCCGTCCTTGAGCACGAATGGATAATTATTTTCGAGGCAGAAAGCGCCCACGAGATCGAAAGTCTGTGCATAGAGGCTGGCATCTCTGCTTTCAGCACGATCAAGATCGTACCTCTGAACAACTTTGACGTTGTAATAAAGAGAATCAAGGGCCAATCATAGCACTATGAAACTATTATTGTGCCCTTCATCCCTTCTTGTGAATGGATGGTGCAGCGGTACTCAAAAACTCCTTTCTCGTTGAATGAGTACTGCCATGACCTGTTATGCTCGATAAAGTCACTGTCAACTGGAACCTGCGACCCGGATTCTGTCTTGAAAATGCCGACAACGTTGTGCGGCACGTTTGACTCGTTTGACCATTTCAGTGTTGTGCCGGGACTTATTTTGACTGCGTCAGGCAAAAACACATTCATCCCCTCGTACATAAGGTTGGACTGCAGGGTTTCCTTCAGAACTCTCTCCGATTCTACGTTTATGTCCATGACCATGCGCCTGTCAAGGTCAACCAGCACGTTCCATATCTGCTGGTGGGATTCGCCCTGCTTGCCCTGTAGGCTGTCGAAGCTAGCTGGGTCGGAATAGAACTTGCCGTCGATCAACTGCCAGTTGGCAGTAATTATAACCTGGCCGCCTGAGCTGTGGATCTGCTGACCGTTTGAACCTGTAAGTAGCGTTGGCTGGACTGCAGCAATCGTTACTGCCTTGCCCTTTGTACCATCAATTATCTGCTTTATCTGCGGGTCGTTTTTAGCAATGTTGTATGCTTCTTCAGCCGCGTCATTTACCGCATAGATGAACGTATTGTCGCCCTGCGCCGGTTCTTTGATCACCTTGACCTGTGAATCGAGAGTCATGTTGCCAGATAGCGTATGAAAGTTCTTGGCGCTTTCTTCGGGCAACGATTTCGATGCTATCGCGACAACTCCAATAGCAAGAAACACCGCAATTATGGCTGCAAGCACAAGCAGGTCCTTACGCATATGCCCAGTTACCCACCAAGTAATATCTGCCTAACTGGCATTGCAAAGGTTATTTTGCTTGTGATCGTGAAAATGTGTTTGACAATAGTCATTGCCGCAGTCGTCGCAGTGCCACCCAGACAGGGTGTAGCAAACGACACATTTGCCTATCGGCTTGTTATAGTCGTAGTTTTTCCTTGGTTTTGCAGAAGATGGTTTTTGTTGTCTTGGCTGTGCCTTCATAGAATATGCCTCAGGGGACTGAAAGGTTATGATGCATTTGGCTAGAATACCTCAAAAATCACTGATGTGGAAGCGATAGCATCCAACGGTTTCAATTGACGACTCTATTATTTAAGTATTAACGTCTCGTTAGCAGACTCATTTCCGCTTGGCTTTGCTGTCAATGACAGCGATTAATTTGTCAAGCTCGAAAGGCTTTTGAAGGAATTCAAGGCTGTTCTTGATGTCACTTGACACCTCCTTGAATATTTCCTTGGTATAGGCCGTTGCGATGATGACCCGCTGGCTGGGAAACCTGGCAAGGATCTCCTTGGCAACTTCCATGCCACTCTTTTTTGGCATCCTATGGTCCAAAATGACAAGATCAAATGGAGGCGTGGCATTTTCGCCTAGCGTCGCATCGCCATACTTTTCTAGGCACTCTTCTCCGTTCTTTGCAGCTATGACTTGGTGCCCGACGTCCTCAAGAGTAATCGTAAGGATGGTCATGATGTCCTTCTCGTCCTCCGCAATTAGTATCTTCATTATATGCATCTGCCTGTAACTCAGCTAGTTTTGCTGAGCGTTACTATGTATTTTCTAGAATACTGATAATAAGGTTTGTTCTAGGTGCGTTACAACATTGTCAAGTTGTTCCACCCTCTGGTTGCGAGCGATGAAACTATCGGATAGCTTTATTTATCTTTCAGCATCGCTATCAATTCGCGATGGTTGCGGCCAAGGGCAAGACCATAATCGAAGTCACCGTAGTAGGTCCAGACAGGAAAGGAGTAGTGGCAGACATCACCAACTTTATCTTTAAAAACAGCGGCAACATCGAAAAGATTAGCCAGAACGTAGTCCGCGGGCTATTTGGCATGCAACTTGAAGCATCGTTTCTGGACATCGACAGGACAGAGCTCGACTCCGGGCTGAAACAGCTGGCGAAAAAGCTGTCGATGGAGATCAAGGTACACTACCAAGAGCCAAACCGGCTTAGAAACGTCGCCATTTTCGTGAGCAAGGAGCCGCATTGCGTTGCCAAGATACTTGACGCAAAAAAGAAGGGCTTGATAAAAACAAACATCGCAGTCATTTTGGGAAGCGACGGTACGCTGAAGCCAATGGCCGACGAGGCTGGCATACCTTTCCACGCGGTGGTCCACACCGATCAAGCCGAGGCCGAGAATAAGATACTGCAACTGATCGACCAATACAACATCGACCTGATTGTTCTTGCAAGGTACATGCGAATACTTACTCCAAACTTTGTCTGGCGCTACCCAAACAGGATAATCAACATCCATCCGTCGCTTCTGCCGGCGTTTCCCGGCGCCTATGCATACGTGCAGGCATACGAGCGCGGCGCAAAGATCGTGGGATGCACCGCGCATTTTGTGACCGAAGACCTTGACCAAGGACCGATCATTTACCAAGAGTCATTCAAAGTGTCAAGCACAGACAACCTCGACACGATCAAAAAGAAGGGTCAGGAGCTTGAAGCGGCAACTCTGTTTGAAGCAGTGAAGCTATACCTTGAAAACAAGCTCGAAGTGTACTGGGGCAAGGTCTACATACAGGACGGGCAGCCAAAATCAGGATAAGTTCTTAACATAGGCAGGGCTGTCTACTTCGCAAATGTCTGTACCGGTCTTTGGCATGAGCGAGCATGACTTTCAAAACGCTCTCAAAAAGACCAAAAGGGCGATAATTCCCATTGGCTCGCTTGAGCAGCACGGCAGCCACCTGCCCGTGTCAACCGACTCGCTAATCGCGGAATACATTTCAAGGGTGGTCGCCGAAAAGGTGGGGGCGTTTGTCCTGCCAGTTATTTCCTACGGAGTTTCATTTGAGCACAAGCCGATGTTCAACGTATCGCTCCGCAA
>JAJPHX010000078.1 GCA_021325075.1 Nitrososphaeraceae archaeon
GCCTTGCCTTCCCTTTCCCTGTTTGACTGCTGGTCAAGCCTTGATATTACGCGCCGGATCCTGCTGTCCAATGCCTTTCTTGATTTCACAGGCTATTTTAAACTGCTTTTTGCTTTTTTGAAAGCGACAAAAGATTTACCTTCTCTGCCTCGTCGTTTACTTCAGTCACCGATTGCTGCTGTCTGTGCAGCTGGTCCTTCCGCGCCTTCCACCCTTCTATCGCTAGGCGGTGATCTGACAGCGGCAAATCTTCAGACAAGGTGGGATCAGGCATTGCCTTCCGGCTCTTATAATTATTGCGTGTATCAACCTTTTTTATCGTGTGCTGCAAGAGTTAAGTGATGGAATTTGTCAAGGTCGAGGAGCTGGATGTTAGCAAGCCGATAATGATTGCGGCCATGCAGGACATGGGCAACGTTGGCAGTATTGCGATTGACTTTATCAATAAGAGCAAGGATACCAGATGCTTCAGGTATGTTTCGCCCCCGTACCCGAATTACGTAGTCGACAAAGGAGGCCACATCGACTTTCAGCAGGAAAAGTGGGAATACCGCTATGGCGACGGAATCATCGTGTTTGGTGGAGGCGCAGGTCAGCCGCAGACAAATCAGGAACTGTACGAGCTCTGCCAGGACGTCATCGACGTCGCCAAGGTGCATTCTGTGCAGCTGATATACACGCTTGGCGCGTTCCACACAGAGAGAAGGTACGGAAAAGACCCAAGGACGCTTGCTACTACCACTTCGCACGAGCTGACCGAGCAGATAAGAAAGTTTGGGCTTGAAACCACTCCGGGCCAGTCGCTTATCACCGGCTTTAACGGCCTGATACTTGGCTACGCCAAGGCAAACAGCATCCAGGGGATCGGCCTCTATGCGGAGATTGACGATCCGCAGGTGCCCCAGTACAGGTCCGCAAAGAGCTTGCTTGTTTCGCTTGAAAAGCTGACGTACCAAAAGTTCAGGGGAATGGAGGAGCTGGATGAGATCGCCGGCGCAATAGACAGCGAGATCGACAGGATGAAAAATTCCGGCGACCCGCTGTACCGGCCCTGATTATTTCAGCTTGATCCCCTGATCAAGCCTGTCAAGTTTCCGGCATATCATCTTGAACGAGTCTACGACGTCTAGCTCTATTACTCCGGGTAAGTGTTGTATGTTCGGTATGTAGTTGCTGACAACGTAAAGGTCCTGCACCCTTGTCTCTATGCTGATGTTGTCGTCGTGTAGGTCTTCAGAGCCAGATTTGTTGCTCACTTGAAGGATGCCGGCAAATTTTTTCTGCGTTTCAGTTTCAAGCGGGTACCTGTCCGAGCGGATAGAGTCTTCGATCATCTTGCACAGCTCCGAGACCTTCATCTGAGTAACTTGAATTTACAACCTTCTTAATCTATGTTGCCAGTACAAAGGCAGGAGTGGAGACCCTGAAGAGAGGAACAAAGATTCTAAAAGAACGGCGGAGGAGAGCATCGAAAAGTCCATTGACAAGCAGGATCCAACCAAGCCAGTCAAGGCAGACAAAGCTTCAGGAATTGGCATTTAACCAGCTTTTTCTCATAGAACAAAGAACCCGTTAATTTTTCGTAAAGATAACACCGCTTTGCTTTATTATCCAAACACGGATACCATGCCAGAGACAAGCCATTGCAGGCGGTATGACCTTCTCTTCCCCGACCCCCACCAGCCTGCAATGTCTCTCTTTTCTAAAACAATGTTGCAAAAGGCGGTTAAAACTTGTAGCTCCATCAATACTATGCTCTTTGCAGCCCTGCTGCTGTCGTCCCTCGTGGCAATGGTGGATATCCTGCCCTACCAAGGGTCTACCCTTACCCTTCTCGTGATAGCGGCAATAGCAATCGTGGCCCTCGCGTTTTTCCGCCTGATAATACCGCTTGTAGTTGCGGCGATCGTGGCCGTCGTGCTGGTAATCCTGCTGTTTGGTGGGATCCCAGTTCCAGGCTAGCCCTCTTCAGCCTTGGCGCTGCCAGCCACCTTGAGCTGGCGCTTGTACATCGTCACTATCTCTTCCACAGTGGTTGCGTCCTCGGGCTTTTTGTCGTCCCTTATCTTGCCCGTGAATTTCGGGAATCTTAACGCAAGGCCGTAGCCGGGCCTGAGCGCGTTCTTTGCTGCAGCATGGGAAGGGCTGATCGTTATTTCAGACGCGATCACCTCAATTACGATCTTGGGCTCAAACCACACGTCCATCTCCATCCCGGTCTCGACCCTTGCGTGCCGATGATTTATCACATGCTGCTCAAGATCCTTGTAGAACTGCTCAAGGTGCTCGTCAGTAAAGCCCGTCCCCACCTTTGTGACGCTCTGGAACATATCGGACTTGGCATCGTACGCTGCCAGAAGAAGGGCTCCATACTTGCCTGCGCGCCTGCCTCTGCCGTGCAGCGCGCCAACGATCGCAAGGTCGAGCGTGTCAGCAAGGTCGCTCCTATATTCCCGCTTTAGCTTGATCCATGCGTATTCCCGGGCGCCTGCCCGGTAAGTGCTTGACAGCTGCTTTATCATGACTCCTTCGCAGCCGTTCTCTATCGCGGTCGCCATGAATTTTTCAACTTCTTCCGGCGCTGACGCGACTATCTGCTCGACTAGTCTAATTTTGCCATCCTTGGCGCCAGAAAGCACCTTTTTGAGGAGCTTGCGCCGGTCTTCATATGTCATCGAAGTCTTGCTCTTGCCGTCCACGTAGAGGATATCAAAAAAGTTCATGACGACAGGATAGTTTTCCATCGCCTCTTCAACCCCGTGCTTGCGCCTCCTGTGCATCAGTTCCTGAAACGGCAGGTATTCCCCAGTCTGGGAGTTGATCGCTACCACCTCGCCTTCGAGTATCACTTCGGATTTTATCGACTTGACTGACTTTATCACGTCAGGGTAGTGGCCGGTGATCTTTTCAAGCCTTCTCGAGAATAGCTCGACTCTGTCCTTGCCCTTGTGCACCTGCACGCGCTCGCCGTCAAGCTTGTATTCTATCCCTGCCTTACTTTCCATTCGCGCCATCGCGTCTTCCGTGGTAATGGCCCGCTCGGCCAGCATTGGCCGGATTGGCTTGAAGAGCGTTATCTGCACCGACTGGACAGCCGCAAGACCCTTTGTCGCAAGCAGCCTTGCAACGGTGCCAAGGTCGCTTGAAACGTTGTACGCGTTTTCAAGCGCCTTCCTGTTTGCCTTGTCGCCGGTGAACGCGAGGGCAAGCGCGTCAAGCACCGAGTAGTCCGCGATGCCAAGGCGCAGCTGCCCCATTACGAACTTTATGATGTATCTTCCTTCTGCAGGAGTTGCATCGTTGAGCAGGCTGCTTATCAGGCGCAGCTTTATCTCCTGCGACCCTGCTCCTGTGGTACGGGCAATCCTGTCAAACGTGGAATACACACGCTCGACTGTCATGGACTCTGAAAACAATGTAGACTGGCTCTTTGACTTCATCGCTTCACCGGCCGCGTCGCCAAGGTCGCCGGTCTGCCTATAGACCTGCTCCACCTGCGATATGTCATTGCCAGAAGAGCTGGCTATTGCGCGGATCACCATCTTTTCTGCCAAGCCAAGCTCGATGCCTTCATAGTCCGGGTAGAGCTTGCCCTGAATGAGGTAGGTCACCTTGTCGATGATGTCAGCCGGCGTTTTCTTGAATAGCGTAACAAGATAATCGGTAAGTGCAATCCTGCTGGACGTCTGCTCCATCTGCTCAAATGTCTCTATCACGGGACGAAAGTCCAAACTGCCTTCAGCTCTATCTCTTGACGCTTAAAGTTTTATCTGAATGAATATTAAAGGGCTGCAAGGTAGTAGGAAGAGACATGGGAGGCAACAAGAAAAAGCCAGTTGGCGCTTCGGACAAGACAGCGCAGACAGGTCCGGGCGGGGCAGAGATAAAGCCAGCGGCAGAAGAAAAGAAGAAGGCCAAGCCGCAGCAAAAGCAGAAACTGGCTGTATTGGTAGAAGAGCCGCAAGGGATGAAGGCCATACAGGGCATGAAGGCAATAACGATCCAAGGCCTTGCAAGGAACGTAGGGGTAAAGATTTCAGTCGCTAACGCTTTCATCAGGTCACTCGAAGCCAAAGGAGTGATAAGGACGGTGGGCGGATACAGCGGCCACAAGGTCTACGAACTGGTCAAGCACTAGGCTTTTTTACAACCATCACGTCGCCGGGCTGGCTGGACTCTATAACTTCCAAGCAGGCAACGACCACGCCTATAGCGTTCATTGGCGCAACGACGGCATCCTTCACAAATACGCATATTGAGCCGTTTGAAGGGAGAAAGCCTACGTCGCCGCGCTTGAACTGCGTCCTCTGCTTTTCAGCCCCGATTATCAGGCCGGTTTCGATGTAGACAAACTTGTCTGCAAACCTGTGCACCCTGTCCTGCACCGGAAGGCCCTTCAGTATAGCCCCGGCAGTCAGCGGCGCAAGGTGGCGCACGAGCTCGCAGGTTGCAGAACCCTTATTCGCAATTTCAATGGCAAGCTTTAACCTAGAAACTGATCCTGCCGAGCCTGGCTGCATATATCGGAAGACATTACGATATAATGAAAATGTTTCTGAAACTGGATTCTGCTAACTGGCACTGGATACAAATTCGTCCTAGGACCGCGGCAGAGCCATCTTTCGCCTTCGATACCTTGAAAGCCAGACTATAAACACCATTCCCGCTATAGCACCGCCAACAATCAGAAGTATCTCCAGCCACGAAGCCCAAGGAGCATAACCCGATATGCCCGAAGCGCCAACATACATTTCAAACGAATCAAGCTTTTTTGAGATTTAACTTTACGCCA
>JAJPHX010000130.1 GCA_021325075.1 Nitrososphaeraceae archaeon
CCTCCTTTTTCTTCAAGGCCGTATCCCTCGCTTGCGCCGGGGTGGCTCATGTAGACAAGCGCGATCACGCCGGCATTCCTCCTGTGGGCGTTTTTGGCAAGCGCCGCTAGGGCGGTCCTGCCGATGAACGGGTTTGCAATGACTGCGTCAAAGCCCATCTTTATGAGGTGGTCAAGCGCTACTTGGTTCGTGTTTTCGATGTCATTTAGCTTGATGTCTGCAATTGATTGTAGGCCGTGAGAATGCGCCAGCCTGTTTATCTGCGATATTTCATCGGCAGACAGCGGGAGGATCAGGTGAAAGTTAATCTTTATCGCGCAAACGTGTTGCTCCACCGCGCTGATGGTTTTTGCGGCGAAATCCTGCAGGCCCGGCTTGCCTGACGGGGGATCGAGCGCAAGGACTATTCTGCTCTTTTTGTGGTCGGCCGCCCTGTCAATCCTTTCAGAAAAACTAGTCATAGGTCTTTACCAGCGGGTGATCCTCTGCCAGCCTTATCACCTTGAGGTAGACATAGCCGTGCTCGTCAAGCCTCGAAGAAAACAAAGGCTGCTCCACCTTTATGCTCGAGTAGCGCAGGAATGGCTCTGCCCTGTCTTGGTCAAGCAACGTATAGTAAAAGTATGATGCCGTGTCGTTGTCGTTTGCGCTCATTGGCGTGCCAAGAACTATCTTGTCTCCATGTTTGAACATAAAGAGCGGCAGCGGCGGCTCGTCAAACATTGTCTTGTAGGCGGCCACCTTTGCAAGGCTTGGCAGGTCGTTGAGCTTGATTATGGTGTAGCCTGACTTTTTGTCAACCTTTGCCGACCTTGTAAGCTGGCGCGGGAATTTCTCCACCTTCAGGATGGGCGAGTACACAAAAGTCGGGTTGCTGACCGAGTCGGCAAGCAGAACTTCTTCGACGCCGTTGCTCACCCTGTACGCCAAGTACTGACCGTTTCCTGCATCAGCCTTTGCATAATAGATCACCGGCCTTCCGTTGATGATGTCAGTCTGAACCGCAAGCACCTGCTCCTTGTTAAAGACAAGCGAAAACGCCGGCAAAGGAGTGCGCTCTAGCGCACACACAAGCCTCCCAAAGTCCTTGAGGCCTGAAAGCGCGATATAGCACGGGGCTTTGAGCGGCAAATTCGCAGTATTGTGAATGGTTACGCTATTAAAGTCATCCGTCTGCTCCTATCATGTTGAGCGACAGCAAGGCGGCCGAGCTTGTCAGCCAGGCAAAGACATTTGCAGACGGCAACAACAGGATGTCGCTCTGGCGCGCCTATGTGGCGATAGAACACGCGATCCTTGACATAAAGTTGCGATACCGCCTTGAAGGCGAGCCGCCGCCAAAGCCGGCAAAAAAAGCCGATCTTGCCACTGCAAAATTGATGCTTGATCGGATAGATCTATCGTCGGACAAGAGAAAGCTGCTCTACGATCTCCGGGTCTGCCGCGACCTTCTCAAGGCCCTTATTGCGAGCTACGACCGGCGGTCAACCACGTCATAGAGCTCCGGGCCCGTGCCTATCAGAGTCACCTTCAGGCCAGTCTCCCCTTCAATATTTTCAATAAACTTTCTTGCTTCAGCCGGCAGTTTGGCGTATTCTTTTACGCCGGCACACTGCGGGTATATCACGTCCAGCTTTGTCACTGCAAGCTGGGTTCCGCTGTTTAGCCTGATCGCCTTCTTTGCAAGGTCCATGTCAAAGGGCGATGCCCTCCTCCGCCTGCCAGTGACGCTTCCAAATTCAAGCCAGCCGCGCTTTTTGGCCTCTTCTTCGCTCAGCTCGTTCTGGAGCGGACCTCCGCCAACGCGCGTGACATAAGCCTTGAATACCACTAGCACTTCGTCTACCTTTTTTGGGCCAATACCGACATCGGAACAAATGCCCGATGCAGTGATGTCTTTTGACGTGACGTAAGGATAGCCGCCGTGAAACAGTGAAAGATATGTGCCTTGGGTCCCTTCTACTATTACCTTTTCATTGTTTTCAATGGCATAATTGACTGAATTGCTGACGTCTTCGATGTAAAGCGAAAGCTCGGGGACGTCCTTTGCAAGCCGCAGGGTCCTCATCGCCCTGTCTGCGTTGGCCGGCCCAGTACCGGTGCCAGTCGTGCCAACCTTACTTTTCAGATGATCTTCTCCTCTATCCCTGTCGATGTGCGCCTGATCGATTATGCCGCACTGGGCGTCCACAAAAGTCCGGTCGTCTGCCTGAAACATCGCGACTTCCTTCATGAAGACCTGCGGATTTACAAGCACGCCCGCGCCGATCAAAAGCCGGGTGGTGGGGTTGAGCGCGGCGCTTGGCAGCATGCGCACCTTGTACTCCTTGCCCTCAAAAGTGAACGTGTGGCCAGCATTTGGGCCCACGCCTCCTCTTACCGCAATCGTGGGGTTGTCCTTCTTTGCCAGATACGCGATTATCTTGCCCTTTCCTTCATCGCCATAGAAACCGCCGACTGTTACAAGGCACGGCATACACCAAGTCCTCACATTACGTGGATATTTAATCCTTAGAACCGAATAAATTTCCCTGCAATTGCAATCGTATCATGAGCGCCGCTGGCAACATCATACAGATACTTGCAAACCTGCCGGACTTTTTGCGAAAGCCGATGCTGCAGAGCAGGCTCAAGGAATTCTACGCAATGAGCGATGACGACCAGCGCGAAACAATAGGCATGGCACTGTCAGCCGCACCCGCGATAGAGCCAGCGAAGCTTGCTGTGCTCTTCAGGACGTGGCTTGAAATACTATCAGAATTTGATCCTGAAAAGCGCGCGATAATGTTTCAGACCTATTGCAGGCAGATCCTCTCCAGCCCACGCTCGATCGAAAAGCTGGATTTCCAGTCACTGACTGCTACCTTTCTTTCGCTTGACCAAAAGCAGCGGGAGCGAATAACCGATTCGCTGCATGAAGTACTTTTCGCGCTCCCAAACAGAAATGAGATACTAAAGCTGGTGCCAGAGGGTTCGCTCAGGGCCATTGGGCTAAAATAATATCAGTGGTGGTGCTGGCCTTCGGGGTTGTCAGGCTTTTTCTCGATCTCGCCCACGCCCTTTTCAAGCCCAAAGAACGCCCTTTCGTACTTGCGAAGCGCCTTTCTGTGCTCCGGGAGCGACATGTCAAGCCTCATTTCGTTCATGACCATCACGCCGTAGGTGGTCCATTCCTTCCAGCAATCAGGGCACGCAGGGTACTTTTCTGCGGCCGGCTCGCCTACCGCGTCAAACGCCTTGCCGCACTTCAAACAGGTCTTGCTCATCCGCATTTTGTTTGCACCTTGGATATTATAAGTTGTTGAGGTCAGAATGCAGTATGATTGCTCAGCTATGAAAGAAAATTATCCCTTTTTAGGATTATTAGTATAAATCGCTGGATTTATAATATATCATAAAAATAAAAATTTATGATAACTAATATATGCAATTTGGACCTTGTTCTCTCATGATAACGTATCTTCTGGCTTTGCCCGTAGTTCTGGCGCTCCTGCTGGCGACAACCAACGCATACGCCATGCAACTTTCATTCGACCCGTCAACTGGACAGTCATTCCTGCCAGCCAACTTTGGATTGCCTGCCGCCTTCATTGTCGCTGCCTCTCTTGGCGCATTATTGATCATAAATGAGAGGAGGAAGGCCAGAGGAATCTGGTTCTCAAACAGCGAGAGATTAAAGTAATCAAAAGAGCGGCTTTTTCATGTTAGAGCCGCACTTGTCACATTTGGAACCTTTGACTTCCGCTCCGCATGCGAGACAGATGTACTTTAGCTTGGTACCGGCGTTCATGAATCCCGGCCCAGCGGTCTCGTCACTAAAGCCAAGCGACCTGAGAGCGCCAAGTTGCTTCCTCCTGATGTAGAACATGATACCCATCAACACTGCAATGTTTGCGGCAAGGCCGATGAGAATGTTATCAAATATGTAGGTGAACAGCAGCCCAGCCCCAAGGCTTGCGCCAATTAATAGCAATTGCCGCTTTAATACCGGCCTGAGGGTACTGTCCATACCTATACTAAGAGCTCTTGCTTTATGAACCTATTTCCAAATCAGGCCCGGATTTGGGTAACTTTATTATACTTTTGACTACCAAACCTTGCTGTGAAGGTCCGCTGCCCAGACTGCAAGGGCATTGCCGAGATGTCAGACAATTTCACCTTTGTGAAGTGCTCAAACTGCTCCTTTGACATGACCTACGGCGAATACGTGAAATACATCGCCTACAAGGACGCGCGCTACCGCGATATCCTTGGCGACTACAAATAGAGTTAAAAATTGGGCGACTCCCACAAAATCTGGGTTGGCTGAAATTTTATTCGAGCTTCCAATGAACCTGCTCGGGCTTGGGATCTCGGCCTTTATCGGTAGGTTTGCCTACTCGGGGTACTCTACTATAGCAAGCCCCAACCTGCTCCGTCTCACTTTTGCGTTTGTCTTCATAGCCGCAGGGTTTGCATTTTTGGTAGCCGGGCTCTTTGCCGGCGACTACGCCCGGGCCATAGAGACTGTCGGCCTGGCAGCCCAGGCGATAGGATACTTTTTCATCGCCTTCTCTCACAGCCTCAAGAGCTTTGATGCCCCGGCGCCACGGAACTTTGCCCTGCTTGTACCCATGGCTGTCACGCCGTTTCTCATACCGGGTAATTCAATAGAACATCTTGTAAGGTCAATTTCTTTTATTCTACTAGTATATGTGTCAATTGAAACAATGGCATCGTATATGCAGACTAGGAA
>JAJPHX010000055.1 GCA_021325075.1 Nitrososphaeraceae archaeon
AGTGTAATTTTGTTTACCAAAACCATTGCGAGCCGTCACTTTTGGATTTAAATAACAATTTCGACGGTCTACCTCATGTCCGCAGAGGAAAAACTTGTGAAGAGGATCCTTTCTGCGGGATCGGCCGGAATCAAAAAGACCGATCTGCGCAAGGAACTTGGAGAGAGCATCGACGCCGTTCTGGAAAAGGCGATAAGCAAAGGCGAGGTTTTCGTAGACAAGAGGGCCGGCGCATACTATTGCTGGCACAAGAGCCACTATGTGCAGAGCCTTCTCAACTCAGACCCAAGGTTCAAGCTGACGTACGACATGATAAAATCACTTGAAAACTCTGTCAGCAGCTCTAACAAAGAGCTGGCGCGCAGCATAGACATCCTTGCAGGCAACATTTCCAACCTTGCAAGGCTTGTGGTGGAAATAAAGAACGAGCAGTCGCTGGAGGCGCTTGCGCCTGCCGAAGCTGCCAAGCCAAGGAGGTCCATGAGCGTCTACGAATTCAAGAAAGAGTTTGACGTTTCACTTGCCAATTCATCTTCGTCAATAGGATGGGTGGAGCTGGCAAAAATCCGCAACGAGCTGTACGACAAGTGCAGCCTGTCCACTGACGAATTCTACCGGCTGGTTGAAGAAATGATCGACCAGAACCAAGATCGCTACGAGCTTTCCACCGGCGGCGGTGAAGGCGTGATGGTCAGGGGACTATTGCATGGATTCGTGAGGTGCATCTAGTTGTACCCTTACAAGCTGGATCACAACCCGTATCCAAGCAGCCCAACCCCGACGCTCATTGACGCCAAGATATTGGGGGGCAAGCGCCACAAAGACGCCAAGGCTGCTCTACTGTCCTGCATTTCAGACCTGTATTCTAAAGTGAGCAGCGGGTCTGCAACCGACAGGGACTTTAGGCTTGTAACCATGATACAGGACGTGGGCTCTGGCAAGACCCATCTGGCACTGCACACAAGAGGCCTGCCAGAAGTTTCAGACAACGCGGTCATCTCCTACCTTGACATGGCGCAGATATCGCCGCGCAACATGCACAGCCTGTACAGTGCAATGCTCGCCGGCTTTAGCGACGACTATGTCGCGTCTCTGAGGCAGCAGGTGGTAAAATACCTGCAGGGCAAGGCAGAGCGCGAAGGCGGCAGCGCAAGAAAGGTTTTCAACTTTGGCTTTATGGACTCGCTGACTGGCAAGACCGTGGCTGACAAGGCGGGAAAACTTTTGCGAAACGAGATAGTGCTAAACTATGCCGCAGTAAACGAAACACTTGGCAAGGAATTCACGCCGGTAGAAATCGCAATAATCAAGCTCGTGCTTGAAAACAGGTTCAGGGCGGACGCGCAGAATGTCGCGACTCTTGAAGACATTATCGCAAGCCTGGCCGCGCTGACAAGCCTTAACCTGCGCTTCTTCAAGAAGCTAACGATGTTCCAGCTGGACGAATTTGACTCGGACAAGGAGTCAGTTGATTTCGTCAAGGCAGTAATCAACGCGCACCTGCCGGCGACGATACTGATGCTGATATTCACGCCGTCGTCCTATGACGAGATACGCAGATCAAACGTCTCCGTGTTCGATAGATTGGAAAAGGCCAACTACAAGATAGACCTTGCCGGCTCTAACACTCTTGAAGAGATAGTGGACATTGTGCTTGAATATCTGCGCCACCATGACGCGACCAAGAGCTTTATTGCTGAAGAAGAGCGCGACCTGGCGGCTAAGGTCAAGGTGATCTACGATGAGTTTTCAGACTTTCGCAACGTGAGGTCGATGCTCAACATCCTATACCACGCCACAGAAAACGCGAGCAAGCGCGATTGCGCATCAATAGACGAGCAGGCCATAGATGAAACGATCAAGAACGTCTACCCAGGTCTGCGGATCCGCGGAAGCGTGATGGATGTCCCGATCTCGGACTTTATCAAGATCAGGCGTAACTGCAGCGACATGCAGAGCCTCGAATCGGGCGTTCGGACTGCAGTGAAGGATCTTGTCAACTATGCACACGAAGTCGGCGTGGTTGCTAGGCCGCAGTCGGCTGACGGCAAGGGCAACGGCATCGATGTCATGTTCAACGACCCGTACGGGACAAGGGTCGCAGTGGCTGTAGTAATAAACAAGGACCACGCAAAGAGCTTTGAGCAGATATCAAACACCTTAAAGTCCACTGGCTTTGTGGACAAGCTGGTGATACTGACAAATGCCAACACCGCCGGTGGGTCAAACGGCAACATGGTGGTAAACATCGATAGGTGCAAGATGATAGACCTGATTTACTTTAGCAACATGTACAAGAATAACGAAATGGAGCAGGACGACTCGCAGCGCGCCCTGCTTTTGGCAAAGTCGATAAGGCTCTGCTAGCGGTCCTCTTGCTGCGAGGTCTTTTTCATTCTTTTTCACTAAATACAAAGAACCTGTAATGCCAGAACAGGGTGGCAGCTACCATGATGTAGCTTGTGTTGTAAAGCACATCCCACACCCATATACCGTTTTCCATGCATGCTGCAGTATAGTAAGCAAAACCGCTGTTCGCCACCGCGGTGATGAGAATGGCCGACGAGATGAGGATCCACGGGGTTAACGTCAGCTTGCCGCGCCAGAGCGACGCAAGAACTACTATTGCGGGTACGATCAAGATTGCGTCCAGAATGGGATAAGCGATCGAAATAGAGAATGCAGTAGCATCAATCGACTCTGCACAGGCAAGAATAATGCCTACATTCTGGGCAAGAAATATTGCAGCCCCAAGCAATGCGGTGAACAGGTGCTTTTTTGAAAGATTGTAAATGCGGCGTACGTCCTATCATGCAGACCGTCAAGTTTCTGC
>JAJPHX010000174.1 GCA_021325075.1 Nitrososphaeraceae archaeon
CTTGCAGATGGCAAATTATGAAGAGGTAATGAAGCTGGCGCTAGAGCGCGGGTTCTACTTTCCAAGTTGCGAAATTTATTCTGACGCACCGGCCGGGTTCTGGGAGTACGGGCCCACCGGCGTCAACATGAAAAACAAGTTTATCGAGCTCTGGCGGCGCGAGCTTGTCAGGCGCGACGGCATGATGGAGATCGACGGCTGCCAAATAATGAGCAAGAGCGTCTTTGTCGCATCGGGACACCTTGGCAACTTTACCGACCCGATAATGAAGTGTACTAAATGCGGCTCTACCTTCCGCGCTGATCGCTATATCACGGAAAAGACCGGTGAAAACGTGGGCGAGAGGATGTCAAACGAAGACATTGACGCGATTGTGAAAAAGCACAACCTGAAATGCCCAAACTGCAAGGGCGAGTTTGGCAGCGTCAGCCGCTTTAACATGATGTTTCGGATCGGAATCGGCCCGGCAGGCGAAGAAGCGTACCTGCGCCCGGAGACCTGCCAGACAATATTTGTCGACTTTTCCCGCGTGTTCAAGACTATGCGCGGCCGCCTGCCACTCGGAGTCGCGCAGGTGGGCAAGAGCTTCCGAAACGAGATCGCGCCGAGGCAGAGCCTGTTGCGTTTGCGAGAGTTCTACCAAGCGGAGATCGAGGTCTTTTGCAACCCGAACAAGCTAGACGACCTCCCAAGGTTTGAAGAAGTGAAAAACACAACCCTCCGCATATCCACGCATGACGGATCGTCGATCACAGAAACAACGGCCGACGAAGCCATCAGGAAGGGGCTTGTGCCGAACAAGCTGGTGGCCTACTATCTTGCGCTCTTGATAGAGTTCTATGAAAAGACCGGGATCGACGTCAAGCGCAGCAGGTTCAGAAAACTCTCTGACGAGGAAAAGGCGTTCTATGCCACCGTCGCGTTTGACTTTGAGGTGGAGACCAGCATCGGGTGGCTCGAGCTCGTGGCCTGCAACTACCGCTCAGACTATGATCTGAAGGGGCACGCGTCGACTAGTAAGCAAAATCTGGAAGTTGTCGATCCGGCCGATCAGACAAAGGTGCTGCCGCACGTCTTTGAGCTGTCGATGGGCATCGATAGGAGCATCTACACGATACTTGAGCACTGCTACTATGAAGACGAGCAGCACGACGACAGGGTTGTGCTGAAGCTAAAGCCGTTCCTTGCGCCGGTGCTGGTAGGCATACTGCCGCTGATGACAAAGGACGGCCTTGGCGAAAAGGCGCGCAAGATCCACTCAGAGCTAAAGCTTGACTTTGACACGTTTTATGACGAATCCGGCTCGATTGGCCGGCGCTATCGCAGGCTCGAGGAAGTGGGTGCGCCCTTTGCGATAACCATCGACCAGACGACGATGCAAGACGACACTGTAACAGTCAGGCACAGGGACACGATGCAGCAAGAAAGGGTCAAAGTATCAGAGCTGCGCCAGTTACTGCAGAATGCGCTTGTACAGCGCTGACAATTTTTGGTGCAGCGGACGGGATTTTTATTCGGCATTCCCAGAATATGCGATATTTGTCCCCAATTCTGGGAAATAACTATGTGTATCCGTAAGGATTAAAATCGCTAAAGCCAAGAAAATGACGTGGGCAAAAGGCAGGGCGGCAGGAAGAATGTGGCAGATGACGATGAAATCCCTGCCGAAAAATGGCTCGTGGCTTACCGAAATCCCCATTCAAAAAAGCATCCGGGCGGCTCTGTATTCATGCGGCAGTTCTATGCCCCGGGCTATTATGAAGCCTACGACATGGTCCTGATCCATGCAGAAAAGATGAACCTTGAAGTGCTGTGGTTCCGTGAAAAGCGATCCTGCGAGCCGTTTCTAAACCGCAATTTCCCGGAACTTGAATCCAAGTGCACTTATTGCAACAAAAAATTCAACCATTCCGAGCCCGTGCCATGTGTCCAAGATGGCTGCAACTTGGAATTCTGCTCCAAGGGGTGCATGCTAGAGCATTGCAAGCTGCGGCATCGCTAAAATGATTTCTTCATGTCAAGTGTGGTCATGCGTATGCGCTCTGGGTCGCCCCTGAACTGGTCTAGGCAGCGTGACGAATAGCCTGCGGGCGCGCCTTCATGCCAGTCTGTCACAAACCCGATAGACGAAAAACTTGCTGCAAGCCATTCCGACCACCTTGCATAGTCGCCATCGCTCACAGGCCGCAAAAGCTTATCAGTCATCTCGGTGACAAGCTGAAACGTGCCGTTCTTTTTTATCTTGGCATGGACTATTCTGTAGAACGGCTTCCATACATCCTGTTTTTTTTCGTCAATGTAAGCCGGGTCTGGGAGGATTGCAATAAAGCGGTCAGCTGAAGAATCTGGAAAGGCCGGGACAATATCTTCAAAAGAACTTTGCAGGATCAGGACATTTTCAAGATCAAGGATTGATCTTGCCTGCTCGCACTGTTCCTTGCTAAGCTCTATTCCTACATACAACGACCTTGTGTCATTCTTGGCAAGGCTTTCAAGCAGCCTGCCGTCTCCCATGCCAAGCTCGACTATAACTTTGGGGTACGACGAAAAAAGCTTGGCAAAATCCATAGCTTATGCTTTGAGAAGCTCTGCTTCAAGCAGCTGCTGCACAAGCTGGACTACTTCCTGCTCAACCTGCTGCCTTGGCATCCCCAGCTTTGCCGAGAACTGGTCGGTGAGCTGGTTTATCGTCTTGGTGCCGTCGCAGGTGTTCCAGAACTCTACTATTGCCTCGTTTATCATGAACCCTTGGTCCTTTTCGTTTGCAAGGAGGAGCGAGCCGTCCTCCTGCTTTGTGAACCTGCCGACCTTCATCGGCATCGACTTTTCATAGTCGATCTGGAAGCGCAGCTTGGGCTTGCCAAAGCCAAGCTTTTCGCGCACCGCCGGCTCCATCTTTTCAATGCTCCATGGCGGGTCCCAGACGATCTCTACGTTGATGCTGCCGACGCCGTTCAGCTTGCCGACATAGCGCTTTACGTCGCTTACAAGGGTATCATGAAGGGGGCAGCCACGGGTTGTCATGGTCATCCTGATGTCGATGTCCTTGCCGCTTGCAACCTTGACCCCGTAGATCAGCCCGAGGTCAACTACGTTGACCGGGATTTCCGGGTCCATGCATTTTCGGAGTGCGTTGTATACCTGCTCTTCGGTGATTGCTTGCTGGGCTGACATTGGCTATCCCTATACAACAGGGCAAAACACGATAAATACTTTATCTAGCCGAGCATCGCCTTGAGGTTTTTCTCAAAGGGTGGCTTGAGCACGCCACGCTCGGTGATGATTCCTGTTATTAGCTCTGGCGGCGTCATGTCAAAGGCAGGGTTGAAGACCCGCACGCCCTTGGGCGCCACCCTCTTTTTGCCTACCTTGACTACTTCGTCAACAGACCGTTCTTCAATTACAACATCCTCCGGGCTGCTTTCAAAATCAAATGTCGACAGTGGCGCTGCAACGTAAAAGGGCACCTTGTGCTTGTTTGCCAGAATGGCCACCTGGTACGTCCCGATCTTGTTAAAGACATGTCCTGTCCGAAGCACCCTATCCGCGCCAACTATTACCCTCTTTATCGCGCCCCTTGACATCATGTGACCTACCGCCGTGTCAGGTATCAGGCTGACGTCAACCCCGTCGTGCTGGAGCTCAAACGCGGTCAGGCGCGAGCCCTGCATCACCGGCCGGGTTTCAGTGGCTATCACGCTCAGGCGCTTGCCAGATTCTTTGGCAGCTCTTATCACGCCAAGGGCCGTGCCGTAGGCAACTGTTGCAAGCGACCCTGCATTGCAGTGCGTAAGTACAACGTCGCCGTCCCTGAAAAGCGCGGCACCGTTCGAGCCCATACGCCTGTTGGCTTCGATGTCTTCCTTCGACATCTTTTGCGCTTCATCAAGCACCACTTTTTTGACTTCTGCTATTGTCTTGGCTTTTTTTGCTTTGGTCATCACACGCTCTAGCGCCCAGAACAGGTTGACGGCCGTTGGCCTTGTCGACCTCAGGATCTTGAATGCGGTATCGAGATCTGTCATCAGCTCTGCAAGCGTCTTTGCCTTGCTTGATTGCGCCGCAAGGGCAAGCCCAAAGGCTGCAGTAACTCCTATCGCCGGCGCGCCCCTCACTACAAGTTTTTTTATCGCGTCTGCCACCTCTTTGTAGTCCTTGCATTTGATGTAGACAAGCTTGTTTGGGAGCTTTGTCTGGTCGATAAGCACAACGGAATTATCTTCCCACGATACTGTGAGCAAAAGGTCCAAGTTGCGTGCCAACGATTTGAAATCGTTTTTCAGGCGGTATTAAACCTAACTAGGCTTGCCTATCGAAGCAAACCTGCCGGAGAATTTC
>JAJPHX010000132.1 GCA_021325075.1 Nitrososphaeraceae archaeon
CTGACAAAGCCCTAGACAGGATCAGAAAAGTACGTAGCTATTTTGCGACAACTGTGCCGGCCTGAATCGTGGAATTTGAGGGAATGTAGCGGCCAGGAAGTATTATGACGCCGGCCCCGATGTTGCATCCTGCTCCGATAACGGCGCCAAAGTTTGGCAGGCCGGTGTCCATCAGATTGTCGCCAACCTTGTACCTTACGTTCTGGTTATTCAGCAGAACGTTAGTAGTGCCAACGTATCCTCCCATCCAGCTATTTTCTCCAATAATGCTGTCCAAAATCACGTTGTGATGAGCGATCCTATCTCTGCCTGCCAGGTACGAGCGGGCTATTTCGCAGTTAAAGCCGATGCTTGACTCTCTGCCTATCATGCAGTTCCTGACAAGGCTTCCAGTTCCAACCCGGGAGTTCTTGTCTATGTAGGCAGGCCCCTTTATCTTGCAAAAGTCATCTATAAACACGCCATCCTCTATGATGCACGGGCCGCTGATTATCGATGATTCAGAGACAGTCGCGTTGGGCGATATGGAAGGTGCCTTTATCTCAGATTCAAGCACTCTGCCCATTATCCTTAACAAATCCCATGGGTACACGATCTGGTCTGTCACAAGGTCACCCATGCCAGAATCGACAATAATGGAATTGAGCGGCACTTCAAGCATATCTCTGTCAGCTTGGACAAATGTCCTGCCTTGCTTGTATTCATCGACTTGAATCGAGGGATAGCTTGCAGATATGACGCCGGCCATGCGCGAAAAGCCCTCTGGCAACATGATGCCGTCGATCTTATTTCGCATCACAAGCTTGGAAATATTGTATAGCACAAGAGGCCTGCCCATGAAGCTTACCGAGCTGGCTGGGCAATCATCTTCGCTGGCTATTATCTTGCTCAAATAGTGCGGAGTATCCCTGAATACTATTATCAAAGATAAGAGACCGTGAATTGGCGCGTTAAATAGGGGATGCAGCCATTCTGCTGGTAAATTCATAGCTAAAAGTAATTGCAGTCTGCGGCTATTGGTATGCTAATGAATTTCAGTTTTCAATCTGGTTTGTATAAATAATACATATTATAGTCTAGAAGGGCTGTAAGATTAATGTTGTAATGATTATATCTACTCAGAATATTGTTCTAGATGTTTATTATCCTAGATCACTATTTATGATTTCTAGGAAAATTGTACTACGCTATTTTTCCGCTAATTGCATTGATATTACTCCCGTCATTTTCATGCGCGCTGCCTTCATATTCTGCAGTCATAGTCTCCTTTGCAAACGGCCGGTACAGCCCTGACGTCATCCGCGCGGCAGGGGGCACGATAATCGGGGAATTCAAGGACCTAGGGATGCTGAAAGCTGTTATCCCGCAAAACTCCCTTGGCAACCTGAAGCAAAATCCAGCGGTCGAGTTTGTAGAGGGCGACAGTCAATTTGAGATTGCACAGGCTGATGCGCCCACCTCTATAGAATATTCCAGCTCGTGGGGGCTGCAAGACATCGGGGCAGAGCCGGCGCACCAGTCAAACTATACTGGCAAGGGCGTCAAGATAGCGATGCTTGACACAGGCATAGACTACAACCACCCTGACCTTGCTCCAAACTACAAGGGAGGGTACGATTTCATTAACAGCGACAATGACCCGATGGATGACAACGGTCATGGCACGCATGTCGCCGGCATACTTGCCGCGGCAAGAAACGGTCAGGGCGTGGTGGGCGTTGCGCCAGACGCACAGCTGTACGCGGTAAAGGTATCTGACAAAAATGGCAAAGGATCATTCAGCGGCCTTGTCCAGGGCATCAACTGGGCCATAGAAAATCACATGAACATTGTCACCATGAGCATCACAGGCGAAGGTGGCAGCATGGCTCTGGCAAAGGCAGTAGGTACAGCATACAGCGACGGACTGATAATGGTTGCAGCTGTCGGTAATGGTAACGGTAACGGTGTGCTCTATCCAGCGGCGTATAAAGAGGTAATAGGAGTGGGCTCTGTAGATAAAGACAATACGCTGTCGTCGTTTTCGCTCAAAGGAAGTGAGGTAGAGCTTGTGGCGCCAGGTGATGCCATCAAGTCAACGTGGCCTGGAGGCCAGTACCGGCTCTCAAGCGGAACGTCGATGGCCACGCCGTTTGTCACCGGCGCAATAGCGCTCCTGCTTGGAAGCAATGAAAAGGACTGGAACGGCACTGGCATAGTAAATGGCGACGGAAAGTGGACAAATGATGAAGTGAGGAGCGTGCTAGATAGTACCGCTAAGGATCTTGGCGCTGCAGGCAAAGACGACTCGTTTGGGTACGGCCTGCTCAACCTGCATTTCCCTGACAAAAGCAGCTCAGTTACCACGTCTGCATCCCATGATGAAAAACCTCACTCAGAAACAAATTTGACAGGGACGGTATGGCTTGGGCTAAAGCTATCATTTTTTCCAGTACAGCTTGTTGGGTTAATGCCTGTAACAGGCTTGTCAGCTATAGCAAACTAGCGCAGATCGTACTATACCGCCGGGTTGTCACATACACATTCGGTGAGCTGGAACCCGCAAGTGGCACATTTTGTATCCAAGTGTTTGAAAGTTATCTTGTAATGATGCTGCCACTGCCCATCCCATTCTTCATGCACGTACTTGATCATGATCGAGTCGCCCATCTGCGGACCGGAGAGATACCTGCTTGCAAGTATATGTTCAACCACATTTGCCGCTTCAGACCAGTTCCTTGCGCGAATAACCTTGTTCTTTTTGCTGGCTAGGCTAAGCTTTCCGGACACCGGTAATTCCTATGCAGATAAACTATGTGAACATTAATGGCAGCCAGGA
>JAJPHX010000189.1 GCA_021325075.1 Nitrososphaeraceae archaeon
ATAGACGTGCTTGTTGTGCCGGGCATAGTATTTGACAAAAAAGGCTACAGACTTGGCTACGGCAAGGGCTACTATGATCGTTTCCTGTTCGAGAAAAAACCAAAATTCACGATCGGCCTTGCATACAATTTTCAGCTGCTTGAGAGCCTTCCGCATAATGCGCGTGACGAAAAAATGGACGCAATAGCGACCGAAGACGGAATTCTATATACCTAGCGCATGATTGCGCGCCTTGCAATATCTGTCCTGTAATAGTGATCATTGTCGCCCCAGTGGATTTTCCTCACAGCCGAGTACGCACTGTCTATTGCGCGCCTTGCATCCTTGCCAAGCGCAGTCACGCCAAGGACACGCCCGCCGTTTGTCACGATCCTGTTCTGTGAACCTCTGATAGTGCCTGCATGAAAAATCATGACATCCTGACCAAAGTTAGAATCAAGACCCTCTATCGCCATCCCTTTTTTGTAATTGCCCGGGTATCCCCTTGCAGCCATTATCACGCATACTGCGGTCTGATCACTCCATTCAATTGGAGGCATAGAGCCAAGCCTGCCATCAACTGCTGCATCGATGTACTGGTATAGGTCAGACTTCATCCTCATTATTATCGGCTGGCATTCCGGATCGCCCATGCGCGCGTTGAATTCAAGCACGCTTGGGTTATGCGTCTTTTCGTTGACCATTATGCCCGCGTAGAGGAAGCCTGTAAACGGATTTCCGCGCTTTCTCATGGTGTTTACTACTGGCTCCATCACCTGCTTTACTATCTTCTTATGCAGCTCCTTATCGACAACAGGCGCGGGAGAATAGGCTCCCATCCCGCCGGTGTTTGGGCCTTTGTCATCGTCAAATATCCTCTTGTGATCCTGGCTTGATGCAAGCGGCATTATCGACTTGCCGTCGCAAAGGGCAATGAATGACGCCTCTTCGCCTGCAAGCCGCTCTTCAATTACCACTCTGCTGCCTGCAAGCCCGAATTCTTTTTTCGTCATAATCATGTCGATGGCCGCTATTGCCTGATCAGCGTTGTCGCAGACGACTACTCCCTTGCCTGCCGCCAACCCATCTGCCTTGACGACGAGCGGCTTGTTCTGTCTGGTAACGTAGTCCTTGGCTTTTTGTGCATCAGAAAATATCGCGAACTCGGCAGTTGGGATTCCCGCGTTGCGCATGAACTCCTTGGCAAAGGTCTTGCTTGCCTCAAGCATGGCAGCCGCTTTTGAAGGACCAAAAATCTTCAATCCCTCTTTTTCAAAAGTGTCTACAATGCCTAGCGAAAGCGGCTCTTCAGGCCCGACAATTGTAAGAAGATTGCTCTGGCGCTTTGCAAATGCCACCATCTTGTCGATATCGTTTTGCTTAATTTCGATATTTTCAGCAGTGCCGCCGTTGCCAGGGGCAAAATAGATCTTGTTTACATGAATGCTCTGTGAAATCTTCCAACCAAGGGCGTGTTCTCTGCCGCCAGAGCCCACGATCAGGACACTGTTCTTGCCAGATGCCACAACGCTGTAAAAACAGTCGGATAATAAATTGTTTGATTAAGCTTCACTTACTTTTTTCGTTTCCCCTTTTAAGCGATACATGTGTCTACTTGGCATGAGCTCAGAGCAGGCTGCACCTGACGGGCGCGCCCGGAGGGGTCTCGCTTCCGCCAGCGAGGAGACAAGACAACGGGTAGCAAGGAAGGGAGGAATAGCACCGCACCAAAAAAGAGGCCTGGCAGCGGCAAACCCTGAAACAAGAATGAGAGTTGCCAAGGCAGGAGGAGAGGCCCGGGCACAGGACAGAGAAGGGCTCAGCGTGGCCGGAAGGCGCGGAGGCGAAGTGGTCAAGGAGCGCTACGGCTCGGAATTCTACAGGGAAATAGGCGAAAAGGGCGGCGGTGCAGTCAAGGAGCGCTACGGTACAGAGTTTTACAGCGAGATCGGCAAGCGGGGTGGCGAGATTGTGAAGCAAGAGCGCGGCGCTGAATATTACAGCACAATTGGCAGGAAAGGCGGCGAGGCAAGAACAGGGATAAAGCCGGAAGAAGAGAATGCGCAACAACCAACGACAACGTCAAACACGCAGGTTTCAACTACTGCCTAGCAGACTTGCACTGTCATCAGCAAGAGCCTGAAGGAACTGCACGTACTCGCTATCATCAAACCTGATAGTCATGAACCTGTTTTCTTCGGCAGCTTTTTTGACGCTTTTCAGGTGGTAGCAGTCGCTTCCGCCAGATAAAGTAGTGAAGTAAAAGTCCTTGCAGGTGCAAAATCCCAGGTCTGGATCCGTCCAGTATTCGTTGTCCTTGCCGACAACAATCCACAGGCTTTTGCCACTTGGCATAAACAGCATCTTCTTGACGCTGCCTGACGCGACTATGCTGTCAATCCGCGACTCGGACATTACGACTCGTTTATTTGCCAGATTTGCAGTATAAAAATCGTGAAGGTGCGCCCCCTACATCCCCGCGCCGCGCTGCTGCTCGAGGATGACGACAGGAAATATGTCGCCGTCTCGGACCTCCACATCGGCCTAGAAGCAGAGCTATCAAGCAAGGGAGTTACCGTCAAGTCAGGCTTTGTGCCTGACATGGCCGGCGAGATCACATGCCTTGTAGAGTCACAGCATGCAGACTGCATAGTACTGCTCGGGGACATCAAGCATACGGTCGGCGCAATAAGCAAGCAGGAATGGGACGACATACCTGCATTTCTGAAGCAGCTATCTGCCAAGGCAGAAGTCTATCTCGTGCCGGGCAACCACGACGGAAACATTCGCCATTTGGTGCCTACCAGCGTTAACGTGATAAGCGCCAAGGGCATGGTGCTTGGCGACACGTTGCTTGTGCACGGCCACTCTATGCCTTCAGACGTGCGCTCGCATGTAAACCGGATAGTGATGGGGCATGTGCACCCAGTCTTTCTGAAACAGGGCAGCGTGATAAATGGCGAGCGTGTCTGGATATACCTTCAAGCAAGAAAAGAGGCAGTTTTTCCAGAGTATGGAATGCTTGAAGTAGTAATAGTCCCAAGCTTCAATCCTTATCTTTATGCGACCGGCGAGCGAAAATACTACCATCGGTCAATTTCTCCAATAATCACGAGGATAATGCAGCATGATGCAGTTGAGAAATGCATAGTGGCAACGCTTGATGGATCAATAGTGGGTGACACTGCAGTCCTGCCGCATGTATTGTAATTTGCCTAGCTTAATCTGACGCACCGCTGAACCATTTGTTGTTGATGGCGTCCAGTGTGCCGTCGTTGCGCATATCGTCAAGAGCTGCATTAAACGCGCTCGCCAGTTCCGATCCTTTTGGGAAGATAAAGCCCAACTCTTCAGTCTCTGTCAGCGGCTTGCCAACTACCCTCACCTTGTCTGCATTCGCTCCAACATACCCATGTCCTTCCACGTCGTCTATCACCACCGCGTCAATATTGCCTGCAAGCAGCGCGCGCAACGTGGCCGGGAATGTTTCATAGACCACCAGCCGGTCTTTGCCAACCCTGTCGGCTGCCACAGAATAGTTGGTCGTGCCGGACTGCGCGCCTACCTTCAGGCTTGCGTTAGCGACAAACTCATCAATGTTGCTGAAGCGGCTTTCATCTGCCCGCGCTAACAGCACTTGTTTCAGAGTGAGATATCCTTTTGAAAAGTCCACCAGTTCGGCGCGATCGGGCTTGATCGTAATGCCGTCAGCAGCCATGTCATATTCGCCTTTGGATACTGCCAGAATCATGTTGTCCCAGCTTACTTGCCTAAACTCTGGAACGCAGTTGAGTCGCCGGCAGATCTCGTTTACAGAGTCATAGTCCCCGCCGACGCCTTTTCCTGTTGCAGGGTCGATGGAGTTGAACGGGATGTAGGCGTTTTCCACGGCCACAGTGACCGACCGACCGCCCAGATCGGGCAGGTGGTTTTGCGTGAACAAGACGACGGACAAAACTATTATGAAAATCAAAGGTACTAGAATAATGCCCGCTTTTCTTATGTTAGACATACTCAATTTGTTTTGATCGCATCAAATTCCAATACTTAAGGATGCTTGAGCCACGACTAGGCTGGACATCGCCACGTTAAAAATAGAAGTTTCTTATAGAACCTGTTTTCCATTGATATGCGTGGCCGGGACACACCTGACTCAGGGCATGCTGTTCCTTGGACTGATTGTGTCAGTGATTGCTGCAAACTCCATCATCTTTTTTGCAGACACTGAAAACAAGACAGTCTATTCCGAGCTTATAGTGACTACTTCAGTAACTATCGCGGCAGTTCTGGCCATTGCCTTGGCGTACAGGCAGACCATGCATAACCGCTCCCATGCCAAGACATACATATGCCTTGCCATAGGTCTAGTCCTGTGGTTTTGCGCCGACATCATCTGGGCAAGCTACGAGCTTGTCCTGCACGTGGCAGCACCTATTCCGTCGCTGTCTGACTATTTGTGGCTGGCCGGCTACCCGTTTTTTGCATACAACCTCTTTGCCACCTACCGCGAGTTTCGCAGCAAAACCAGCAAGCGAGTATTGATTGCAAGCATCATCGGAAACGCCGCCTTTCTTGCATACCTCATCCCGCTTACAATGAGCCTTTCAGATCTGTCTGCTCAGGAGGGCGTCGCAATGTTTGCAGTCATCATCGCATACCCGATCATGAACGCTATTCTGACCATCCCTGCCCTTCCAATACTTGTCGGGCTGTGGAAGGAAAAGCCCTGGTCGATACCGTGGATATTCAAGTCGCTGTCCTTGTTTTGCATCGTGGTAACTGACAGCTGGTTTGCATTCATCATAATTTCGGGGCTGTACGAGCAGGTATGGCTATCCTCGATGCTCTTTGGCGCAGAGTACCTGATCATGGCCGGCGGGCTGCTCTGGTTCAACAAGTTCTTGGTGGTCTACAAGACCCCGGCCAAGGGCAGCGGGGATCATCCGGGTCATGCAACAACTCCAAAAGCCGTATTCCACGGCAACACCAGCAGAATGCGCTACCTCCAGGTTCTGGTGTCAATCATCCTGATCGGCGGAATCATCAGCTACGGTTTCATGACTTCAACAGCTACCGGGTCAGCCGAGCACATACTGCCGGCAGAGGGCGACGCTCCACTGATGATAGGGGCGCTGCTTCCCCTTTCAGGTACCCTATCCTCTTATGGGCAGGAGGCTGACACAGCGATACGGATAGCTGTTCAGGACGTGAATGAACACCTTGCAGCGTCAGGGTCGGCGAAAAGGGTTGGCCTTGTCATCGAAGACACAAAGACAGACCCCGGAGTCGCCCTTGAAAAACTCAAGGCGCTGGATTCAAAAGGAATACGCATAGTCCTCGGCCCGACGACAAGCGCAGAGGTTGCCGCAGTCAAGCAGTACGCCGATGAAAACGATATACTGGTCGTCAGCATCGGAAGCACCGCCCCGGACCTGGCCATACCCGGGGACAACGTGTTCAGGCTTGTACCTGACGACACGAACCAGGCGCAGGTGGTTGCAAAGCAGATGTGGGATGACGGAATAAGGGCGATCGTGCCGATGTGGAGGACAGACGTTTTTGGCAACAACCTCCATAGACTGACGACAGAAAATTTCGAAAAGCTGGGTGGCAAGGTGGTTGACGGCATTGGGTACGATCCGCCTGTCGGCGATTTCTCCTCCAGCCTTCATAGGATCAACTTTATCGTGTGGGAGCAGGACCTGAAATCGCTGACGGCAAAGGTGAACGACGCGGTAAGGCAGTACGGCAGCGGCAGGGTGGGAGTGTACATCGTGGCCTTTGACGAGATAGCGCCCATCATGATACAGGCAGACAGGCACCCCGAACTGTCAAACGTAAAATGGTACGGGAGCGATGGCTCTGCGCAGAACAGCGGCGTGGTGAAGAATGGCGAGGCAACCCAATTTGCAATCAAGTCAAACTTTCTCAACCCGATTTACGGGATAGAGAAGACCGAGGGCTTTAAGGAACTGGAAGCAAAGATCGTCGACGAGGTGGGAAGGGTACCCCGGTCCTACGCGGAAGTGACCTACGACGCGCTGTGGGTATCAGCCCTTACGCTTGACAGCTACAACGGGACAAGCCTTCGCGACACCTTTTTGCAGACTGCCAACTCGTACATCGGGGTTACCGGGAGCACCGAGCTGAACGACGCCGGGGACAGGAAATCAGGCTCGTACGATTTCTGGGCAGTAAGGGCAGCAGACGGAAATACATTCAAGTGGAAGAGCGTCGGCGCCTACGGCTTTCAATAAGCTATTTCACGGTGAGTACGGGGACTTTGGATCGGTGCACCACCGCGCTTGACACGCTGCCAAGTACGAGCTCCTTAAAGCCTGTCAGTCCCCTGCTTCCCATCACGATGAGATCGACTTTGTTCGAGTCTGCAGTCTTTAATATTTCGTCTGCTACCGCGCCGCCTCCCTTGGCAGTCACCGTTTCTACTGGAAGTCCGAACTCTTGCTGGGCCATTGACGAAAACTTTGCCAGCATGCTCTCTGCGGATTCAAACGCCGCCTTTACAGCTTCTTGCACCGGGAAATGCCCCATTTCTCCTCCTGCGCGCGGAGGTGACATGACGTGGACAACGACGACTTTGGAACTGAATTTCTGTGCAAGCGTCATAGCGTGGCGGAACGCCTTTTCGGCGTGAGCTGAACCGTCAATAGCGACAAGTATCTTGGAAAAGGTGGCTGTGCTCAATTTAGAATAATCTTCTAGGACTTTTCTAAAAAGGTTGCTGTAGGCTTGGAATGATCTGGGAATATTATTCCACGCTTGGAATAGCCGCATACTAGCTCCTCGGAATAATTGGAATATCCTTATTCCAACTTTTGTGCTCAGCCTTGGAATAATATTCCAAGAATGGAATAATTTGAGCACGGGCAGGAATATTCCAGACAAAAAATTATTCCATGACCTTTGGTAGATTGGCAGTTGGCAGGATTTGGTATTAAAGAAGTAATTTAGGTTGAGTTGACACAGCCATTATTTCACAATAACCATTTATCGCTAGCGATGAAATTGACTAGTTTATTGGAAAGTTCTGCTTCGAATGCGGGAGTTTGCTCGACCTGCTTCCGCGCGGGATGCAGGTGATTCAGATCGGGAGTTGGAAATAACTCAGAATGAGCTCCCAATAACCAGCATGATGGTCTGGGTTGTCGCAAGACATAAAAAACAACTGAGGGTATCTTATTGGGTATGAAGAGCCGTTCGCCGAAGGGCGAATCCCCGTCTCAGCTGATAGATGCGAGAATCGAGAAGCTTGGCGACTGGCGAGGAGAGATGCTCTCACGCCTCCGCGTTCTCATCAAGCAAGCCGATCCCGAAATCATTGAAGAATGGAAGTGGAGAGGGGTTCCTATATGGTCTCACAATGGATTGGTCTGCACCGGCGAGACATACAAGAGCGTCGTGAAGATGACTTTCGCCAAGGGTGCCTCGTTGAAAGACCCCTCACACCTCTTCAATTCAAGCCTCGAAGGTAATGCAAGGCGTGCCATTGACTTCCACGAGGGCGACGAGGTTAACGAGAAGGCTCTGATTGCTCTTGTTCGTGCAGCCGTGGCTGCGAATGCCTCAGCTCGTGTCTAGTGTCCGGAACTTCGAAAAGCGCCATCTTTTTCCAGTCTTTTACTACCTTGTTCCACTTATTCCAAGTCTTTTTACAATTTGCCGATCAATTCCAGAAGACGGGCTCGCGGCAGGATCATTCCAGCTTTACATATCTTCTTAGCGGCGCAAGCGTCGGAGTATTGTCGCGCATCCACTGCAATGTCTTGATAAATGAAGTTGCGGCCTCTATAGTGGTCAGCACTGGGATGCCCATCTCGACTGCCTTCCTCCGTATCTGGTACTCGTCATACAACATGCCGACGTACTTTTCAATTGTAGAAGTAGCCGGGATGTTTATGATAAAGTCGATCTTGCGGTCGTACAGCAGATCAGCGATGTTAGGCTTGCGGTCCGGCTCGCTTATCTTGTAGACCAGTTGAACATCTTTGAAGTTGTTGTTTTCCATAAACTCTGCTGTATGCTCGGTGGCCATTATGTTGTAGTTCATGGACGAAATGAGCGATATTATTGGCAGTAATTTCTCTTTGTTCTTTTGCCCGCCGATTGTTATCAGGGCGGCCCCGGACAGCGGCAGCGAATAGCCGGCTGCCATGTATGCCTTTGACAGCGCGTCGTAAAAGCTGTTGCCAAAGCACGCCACTTCGCCTGTAGACTGCATCTCCACCCCAAGCACGATGTCTGAGCCTTCAAGTTGCATGAACGAGAACTGCGGCACCTTTATCCCAAAGCCGGTGGTCTTGAGCCACAGGTCCTTTGCCAGCGGCGGCAGCGGCTTGCCAGTCATGGCTTTTGCAGCCAGGTTGATGATGTTGAAACCGACAAACTTGCTCACAAACGGCATCGACCTTGACGCCCTCACGTTTGCTTCAATGACAGATACCTCGTCATCCTTGACCAGATACTGGATGTTGAACGGCCCCTTGACGTTGAGCGCCTTGCCAATCCTTGCGCTATAGTCTGTTATGGTGTCAACGGTCTTTCTGTCAAGCCGCCACGGCGGGATGCTCATCATCGCGTCGCCCGAATGCACACCTGCGTTGTCGATGTGCTCTATAACAGAGCCAATGATAACGTCCTTGCCGTCCGCGACTGCGTCGACTTCAACTTCGGCCGCGTCCTGCAGAAACTTGCTAATGACAACAGGATGGTCCGGACTGACGTTTGTCGCGTCTGTCAGGAACCGCTCGAGCTGCTGCTCACCCCACACCACCTTCATTGCCGCGCCAGAGAGCACGTACGACGGCCGGACAAGCACCGGAAAGCCGACGGTGTCTGCGAACTCTTTTGCTTCTGCAAGCGAGGTGAACTTTCTCCAAGCCGGCTGCTTTATGCCAAGGGTGTCGAGCATCTG
>JAJPHX010000059.1 GCA_021325075.1 Nitrososphaeraceae archaeon
AATACGTGCCGACCCCGGCGAACATGTTGACTATGGTCTCGTTGTCGCCAACCATCTTGGCTATTCTCAGCCGCTCCGTCGACAGCCTTGGAGAAAAATACGTCCGCGCAACATCGACTTTGAATCGGCAGGCGTGCTCCTTGTATTCAGTTATCGTCCGGTTTTCTCCTGCAAGGAACTCTAGGTTGCGCACCCGATAGTCGCCCTTGACAGCCGACACCTGAGCAAACACGGCTTTTGCAGTCTTTACGTTGGCAAGTATCGCTTTTGCAATCACTTCTTTTTTTGCCGCCAGCTCGTCCGGGATCTTTATTATGACGATGTCGCCTATCTGGTCAAACGCAGAGTAGACCTGCGCGGTCTCTTCTGGGGTTAGAATGCTGCCCAGTACCTGCTTTAGCATGTGGGGCATTACGGGTTCTTCACGTAGTAGTAGTTGCCGGATTGTTTCTGCTCCCTGTCAAGCCTGCCGGCTTCCTTGTTGACGCGCGGCCTGCCTGTCGTTTCGTCGCGCCTGTATGTTATTGAAAGCGCCTTGAGGAACCTGTTCATGCCATCCTCCTTGCGCATCGGAGAGGTTGCAGAGCCTTCTAGGCCCGGCTGGCCCTCAAATATCACAAGCGTGTCCGCGACAAGGTCTATCAGCTGCATGTCGTGGTCGATAATGATAGCAGACTTGCCCTGCGCCCTGACAAAGCGCTGCAGGAACTTTGCGACGGCTATCCTGTCCTCCGCGTCCAAAAACGCGGATGGCTCGTCCAGCGCGTAGATGTCTGCCTGCCTCAATAGCGAAGCGACTACTGCGACTTTTTGCAGTTCGCCCCCGCTCAGGTTCTTCACGCTCTTTTCGTACAGCTTTTTCACGCCCATCGGGATGATTATCTGCTCTTCAACGGTCGAGCTTTCTATCGGGCTCTGGTAGGCGGCATACATCAGCGATCTGACGTCGCCTTCGTAGTCTTGGCTTAGGTACTGCGGCTTGTACGATATCTTGGCGCCGACATCAATGGTGCCTGAATCAGGCTTGTCAACCCCGGCCAACATGCGCATGAACGTAGTCTTGCCAAGCGCGTTTGCGCCCACGATCCCGACTATCTCGCCCTTGCGCACCCTGCCTGCTGCCACTTTGAGCTTGAACGATGGGAACGATTTGGCCAGATCAGTGTAGCTTGCAGTCGTGACATCTAGAATAACGTCGTCGTTTGATGAAGCGATATCGAACTTGAACGCCTTGTCACGGAAGCGCACGTTTTCAGCCTGCAAATAGCCTTCAAGGAAGCTGTTGATGCCAACCTTCGTGCTCTGCATGGTCGAAACTATGCCGTACGCGCCCGGCTCGCCGTAAATGATGTGGACGTAATCTGAAAGGTAGTCAAGCAGGGTCATGTCGTGCTCTACCACCATGACGCTCTTGCCCTGCTCTGCAAGCTCCCTTATGACCTTGGCCACCGCAAGGCGCTGGTAGATGTCGTTGTAAGACGACGGCTCGTCGAAAAAGTAGTATTCTGCGTCCTTTGCCGCCGCGACTGCAACTGCAAGTCGTTGGAGCTCTCCGCCGCTCAGCTGTGAAACGTCGCGCTCTAGGATGTTTTGCAAGCTTAGCTGCTGAATCAATTTGTCGGCGACCTTGCGCTCGTCGTATTTTGCCAGCAATTCTTTGGTGGTTCCCTTGAAAGCCTTTGGTATTAGGTAGACAAGTTGGGGCTTTATCGACGCCTTCATGGTGCCGTTTGCAATCTTTTCAAAATGCTGCTTCATTTCGGTGCCCTGATAATATTTCAAAATTTCATCCCACGATACTTCCCGGTCGTACTTGCCAAGGTTGGGCTTCATGCCTCCCGACAGGACGTTGACTATGGTGGACTTGCCCATCCCGTTTCTTCCAACCAAGCCTACAACGGCTCCTTTCTTTGGCGTCGGCAGGCGGTAGAACCTGAACGAGTTTATCCCGTACTGGTGGATCTTGTCCTCCGACAGCTCTTTTGCAAGGTTGACAATAACTATAGCATCAAAGGGGCACTTCTTTATGCAGATTCCGCAGCCCGTGCACAGGTCTTCTGATATCACGGCTTTTCCGTCCTCCGGGCGCTGTATGATGCACTCACCGCCGGTCTTGTTCACTGGGCAGTAGACGATGCACTCCAGCCCGCATTTCCTTGGCTGGCACAGCTCCTCGTCAAGTACCGCGACCCTATGCGTATTTTCTCCTTCAGAATTGCCCAATTACATGTAATTTTTGCAACGATGCGTTATATAGCTATGCCCAATCTAGCCAAAGCCGCCGAGATGGGTCATTCTGTGAGTATACAATTCTTCTTGGTACGGCGTAAAGTAGCCGCACATCTCGCACGAATACATGCCCACTTTTTCCGGGCTCAGTTCAATCCCTATCGTGAACGTGTCGCCAAATTCTATGACGCTGTAATTCTTCAGGTGGTCATTTGACTGGACAAAAGAATCCAGCAGGCTTGCCACCGTCTTTTTAGGAGCGCCATGAATTTCGATTTCATCCTCTGCAAGCGCCACATCCTTGATTTTTGAATAAAGATAATCGTAAACGTTCCTAGCCAGGTCAGAGTCGCCGGCGCAGCTCACGATTATCTTTCCCACTGGAATCAATAGTTGGCTGATCAGGTAAAAAAGCTATAGCGGGCCGGGGACCGTTGGGAGCAGGAACCCAACTATTGTGGCCGCTATCCACACAATCACCGCGATCAAAAACGCTCTGAGCCACCCGATGTCGTAAAGCGCCCTGAGCGCAATGAGCCAGATAAAGCCGCCGACTACTGCCGCGGCAAGCCCGTTGCCAAAGATGAAATACACGACTGAATAGACGATGGCGCCAATTATTGCGGCGGCAAAAGCCCGGCCTATTCCCTCCTTTTGCCCAAACATCTTGGTCGTGATGTAGATGATGACAGTCGATATTGCCAGGCCTACGACAAATATAATGGCCGACAGTAGCCCACTTGCCATGCAGTAGAGCTGTCATGCTTGGTTTTTTAACGAGCTGGAGAGTTCTTCTAGTGCAGGAGAGCAAGGTTAAATTAACCCCTAAGCAGGATGTTAGGGTAAGCCGGTCATAGCGGCAGGGTGCGACCCGGTCCCATTCCGAACCCGGAAGTCAAACCTGCCGTCGCTGCTGTGTTACTGACCTGCGTGAGCGGTTGGGAAGCAGCAGTGCTGGCATCTTAATTATCAAAATTCTCGCCTAGGTGTATCGTCTTTAGCAGCTGCCTGACGTCGTAGGCTATCCTGTCGATTATTGAAAAGATTGAGGCTATCCCGGCCGGCTCCCATGCCCGCGTCTCGATTATGCAGGCATAGTCCGCGGCCTTGAGCGTGATGCTCTTTACTTCTTCCTCCATGATGTTGTCTGCAAATTCCCTTGACAGCTCGGCGTCTTTTGCCAGTATGTCGGCGACTATTCCGCCGCTCCACCCCAGGCTGGTCGCCTTGCCATTGTACAATTGGTAGTATGGGCTGGCGTCAAGGAGCTTGTGGGCATTGTCGTCAGACTCGAAGACAGAGTTGTTTTCCACGATGCAGTAGACGTTGTAAAAAGGCCCCATCCGCACCACGTCCTCTATACCGATGTAGCTGACGTTGCCGCTCAGGAACTTGACAAAGCCGTCCCTGTGAGAAAGCCAGCGCTCAAAGTACGGGCGCCTTGACGGGTCGATTTCCGCGAGGTTTCCCATCTGGCAGCTGTAGCCAAGGTTTGCAAGTGATTTGACGAGCGCGTTCAGCTGGAAGATAGGCATGACTGTTCACCTAAGGCTGCTTTTCGTCCTCCATGAGCAGCTTTACAAGCGTCCTGACGCCAAAGCCGGTCGCGCCCTTTGGGTTGTAGCTCCGCTCGTATGTTCCGTCCTGCGTCCACGCGGTGCCAGCAATGTCGATATGAACCCACGGTACGTCGCTGACAAAGTTTGACAGAAATGCTGCAGCCGTAATAGCGCCTCCAGGCCGGCCACCGATGTTGCGAATGTCCGCATACGCGCTCTTTATCTGTTCGTGGAATTCGTCGTAAAGGGGGAGCTCCCACATCTTTTCGCCCGTCCTGTCTGACAGCTTGCGGAGCCTGTCAGCCAGTTGCTTGTTCGTGCCGACCAGCGCTGCGACATTGGCGCCAAGCGCAATTATTGCGGCGCCGGTGAGAGTCGCAAGGTCGATAACTGCTTTTGGGCTGTAGGTCGCTATGCCGTAGGCTAGCGCGTCTGCCAGTATCATGCGCCCCTCTGCGTCAGTGTTGAGCACTTCCACTGTCTTGCCGCTGTACATCTTTATGATGTCGCCGGGGCGGTACGAGGTGGAAGAGGGCATGTTTTCGACTGACGGCACTATGCCTATGACATTGACTGCAAGCTTCATTGACGCGACTGCGCGCATGACTGCAAGCACAGTACACCCGCCGCACTTGTCGAACTTCATTTCGTCCATCTTTTCTCCCGGCTTTATCGAAATGCCGCCGGTGTCAAACGTTACGGCTTTACCGACAAGCAGGTACGGCTTTTGGTCCCCGGCGGCGCCTGTATATTCAAGGATTATCAGCTTTGGAGGGTTGTTGCTTCCCTTGCCGACGGCCACTATTCCGCCCATGCCCATGTTCTCAAGCTCGTAGCGATCGATTACCCGCGCCTTCATGCCATATTCCTGAGCAAGCGATAGCGCGGTGCTTGCAAGCTGAGCCGGAGCGCAGTCGTTTGGCGGAAGGTTGCCGATGTCTCGGGCAAAGTTCACCGCCCTCACGACGAGATCGGCCCTGTCCGCAATCGACTGGAATTTCGGGGAATCAGAGTTTATCAGTATTGAAACCTCTTCGATCTTTGCTTTACCATCCTCTGCCGCCTTGTATTTGTCAAACGAGTACAACGCAAGGGTCACGCCTTCCGTCATGGCTTCGACCAGCCCTTCGTCAAGGTTGGAAAACTGCAGTATCGAGAATTCCTTTGCGCCCAGCTCCTTTGCCTTTTGCGCCGCCTTGCCGGCGCAGATACGGGCAACTTCGTCGGTGAATTTTTCGCGCTTGCCAAGCCCGAGAAGCATTATCTTTTTCATCGGCCCCTTGCCAAGCGTGTAGATCAGTACGCTTGAGCCTGAGGTTCCGCGGAACTCCTTGTTATCAAGCGTTTCCTTGATTGAAGCGAAAACTGCCGGGTCGAGCTCTTTTGACTGCGAAAAGTCCTGCTCGTTTTCAAAGACGCCGATGACCAGAAGGGAAGTCTGCTTCTGGTCAATCTTGGCCTTCTCGATTTTGACCTGCACCATGACGTATAGAATCTGCTAATGACTTTATTTTAAGTTTAGAGGCTGCAATAATGCTCAATCCTGAAACGGAAAACTGGCGCCGTGGCTGAGCATGCCGACCAGCCTCTTGAACACGTTGGTTGGCGTGTAGCAGGACGCGCCCATGCCGCCGTATTCGCAGGCTGCAATTATCTCGCTTGCCTTGCCGCCCCTGAATATCCCCACAAGAATTTCCCTTGTAAGAGGCAGGAGGCCTGAGCGGGCACCAAACGCGCCGTCCTTGTTGACGAGCCAGAACATGCCGGTAGGGTCGTAGCCGGGCGGAAAGATTATGCTCTTTGCTTCCTTTGCCTCCTTGGAGTGGTAGTGGCCGGCAGCCCTTATCCAGCCCCGCGAAAGCGTGCTTGCGCTCTTGGCAAACTTGGCGCATGAATAGCATTTGTCGTCATAGATCAAAAGAGGCCGCCTGAAAAGCGAAGATATAGACGACATGCGTATATTTCGTGTCCGGATCTATTAAACCTTGAGCGCAAGCAGGCCTGTTAATTTTCTCCAACTGTTAAATAGCATAATCAGCCTACTTTTGTGATGAACGACGTAGTGATAGTCCTACTATCTGCGGCTGTATCTGTCGTCACGTCGGGCTGCCTGATATTTTCGGTCATGTACCATAAAGACGTGGAGGAATTGATGGCCAATGGAAACGGGCTGAGGAAAAAATTGTCGTCAGCAGTTTAGCTTTCAAAAAAAGAGAGTGAGGAATCATTTTGTTGCATAGGTTTTTGCGCCCGTGAAGTCGATTCCGACAAAGGGCTCGTTTCCAACTATCCACGCGTCATGGCCCGGCGGGATCACCATCGCGTCTCCCGGCCCTACCTCGGTCTCTTGGCCATTATCCATCCGCACATGCAT
>JAJPHX010000075.1 GCA_021325075.1 Nitrososphaeraceae archaeon
TAATCCTTGATTCCGTGTTTGTCAGCGGCACAGCCGGCCTTCCGTACGGGCTTGCGACATTACTTTTCATTGCACCGGCAGTGATCTTGGCGAAAAAGCTGTACGTGACCTGATGTTAACTCATTTAAGCGATATGAGAATATTGACGGGCAGCAAATAGATGAAGCATTCCATAGTGCTGGACATCGTCGGCCTAGAGTACAAGCACCTTGATTCCGGCCTTGTTCCAAACATTGAAAAGATTGCGCGGGCTGGCGAAGCCGCAATGCTCGAGCCCGTGTTCCCCGCAGTTACGTGCACGGTACAGGCAAGCATCCTGTCTGGCAAATACCCAAGCGAGCACGGCATCATCGCCAACGGGCTGTACGACAGAGACAAGCATAACGTGTCGTTCTGGGAGCAGCCAAGCTCGCTTGTGCAGGCAAAGAGAGTCTGGGACACCAAGCAAGCCAAGACTGCGGTGCTCTTCTGGCAAAACACGATGTACGCCAATTCCGACATCGTCGTAACCCCGCGGCCAATACACCTTGACGACAAGATGGTGATGTGGTGCTACTCAAGACCGCCGGGCTATTACGAGCAATTGAAAGAAAAATTTGGCGAATTCAATCTTGCAAGCTACTGGGGCCCGCTCGCATCATACAAGTCAAGCGAATGGATAGCAAATGCCGCGGAATACACCCTTGAAAGCGAGCGACCAGGCCAGCTCTTTGTCTATGTTCCACATGTCGATTATTCCGCCCAACGCTTTGGCAAGGAATCCGCGCAGACAAAAGAAGATCTCAAAAAAGCAGACGAGATAGTAGGAAGGCTTGTGCAAAAGACAGTGGACCTTGGCATCCACGATGAAACGCAATTTGTCATAGTATCAGAGTATGCCTTTAGCGACGTCAAGGATGCCGTGCCTCTAAACCTTGTGCTGAGGGACGCCGGGCTTCTTTCTGTTCGCACGATTGGAGACAAAGAATACCTTGACTTTGAATACAGCAAGGCGTTTGCGATGGTTGACCACCAAGTAGCGCACATTTACGTCAAGGACGGGTTTGAGCGGGAGGCGAGAAAAGTGCTCGAAGCGACTGCCGGCGTGGACAAAATACTCGACAGCAGGGGCAAGAAGGAGCTTCACATAGACAACGAGCGGAGCGGCGAGCTGATCGCCATTTCTGCAAAAGACAGGTGGTTCAGCTATTACTGGTGGCAGGATGAGAGCAAGGCGCCGGATTTCGCCCGCAGGGTGGACATCCATAGAAAGCCGGGGTACGACCCTGTGGAGTTGTTTGTGGACATGAAGACAAAGTCGATACCGCTTGACGCCAGCCTTGCCAAGGGCTCTCATGGAAGGCCGGCTGACCCTGAAACAGGCGTGGGGATGGCGTTCTATGCTTCAAGCAAGAAACATGGAATGGCCAAGTCCGGCGTGGCAAAGTGCGTAGATGTCATGAAATGCCTTGTTGATGCACAATGAAGTATTCTATCACGCTTGCATCATTTAGGAAAATAGAGCCAATCGAGCAAACGCTTACAAAACTTGCAAGGCAGGGCTACAATGCTGTGGAGATGTTTGGCGAGCCCGGCGACGTTGATGTAAAGAAACTGAAAGACATGTTTGACTCGTACGACATTCCTGTCTGCGGCATAACCGGGATGTGGGGCTCTATAAGCAGGGATGGCTGGAAGCGTAAGCTCTTGAGCGCCGACCCTGCTTTGATGAAGGCTTCTGAAAAATATGTGCAGGACTGCGTCAGGATGTGCAACATACTGGGTGGCAAAGAGATGAATATCTGCCTCTTTGCTGATGAAAGGCCGGGATTTGACAGGACGCACGGCACGATTCAAGCCAAGGAAAAAGAACTCCTTTTTGCGAAAGCAATTCCGATAATCAGCCAGCTCTGCAAGTATGCCACAGACTATGGGGTTGAGCTTGTACTTGAACCACTCAACCGCTACAGCACGCCGTACTGCACCAGTGTAAAAGATGCGATTACCATAGCACAAAAGGCAAGCTCGCTTGGCATATTGCTTGATACTTTTCATATGAACATTGAGGAAGATTCATTTGCAGACGCGATCAGAAGCTCGCACAGCCTTTTGCGGCATATGCACTTTGCCGATAACAACAGAAAGATGCCGGGGCTTGCACACATTGATTTTCAACCAATCATGAAAAACCTGCAGGAGATCAACTATGACGGCTATGTCAGCTTTGAACCCAACATAGCTGACAGAAATTACGAGCCTGAAACAAAAAGCGGGCTTGACTTTGTAAAAAGAATAGAACTGCGAAATAGCGTAACATTAGCTTAGGACAAGATTATGTCTGTAAATAGAATCCTTGACGTCCTCGTAGCCCTTAAATTCCGATGCAAAATATAGTGTAGTGTTGCACGAGCAGCTTTTGCTACAGGCCGGCGCTGGAATCCTGATAATCACAGCGGCAGTCATTATTGGACTTCTCGCGCTTTGGATAATCGTTTCGATCCCTGTGTGGATAGCGGCCAAGATCCTCACGCTTGGGCGTGCGAAATTTACGCGGGCCATGCTGGTTACCGCTGTCGGCCCTATAGTATATGCAATCGTGTTTTTCATTTCCTCAGTGGTACTTGCCCTGACATTTGGCGAGAGGTCCGCTCTGGTGGTAATATCGTTTGTCATCGCATTCATTGCATGGATAGCGGTGTTCAAGAAAGGGTTTGACACAGGCTGGCTCAGGGCATTTGGCATAGCCATCTTGGCAACGATAGTGTTTGCGGTCATCGGAGTTATAGTAACTCTTGCAATTCGGGCAATCGTGCCTGGCGCGCCGGCGATAACCCCGTTCCCGCTGCAGCAGGCCTAGCTATTTGACAACGACACTATATTCGTGCTCTGCCCACTCGATCAAGGATAACAGGTCTTTTACAATGTAGTCTGAATTTTCTTCTGCCACCGATTGGAGTTCTTGTACGGTGGAAGATGCAATCCGAAGCTCGCCCTTGAGCCTGCCCTTTATCGTCTTGGCAGTTGAAGACACGAACCGGAGCGAGCCTTCGCTAGAGGAGAATATGCATATTATCATCAGGCCATGGCTGTTGCCCCATATGCGTGAAATGTAGCGCTGAAAGTCGATATCGAAAAATGGGTCGATCTGCTCCTCGACATTTCCGACATAAATCGAGTCCCACCCATACATCTGAAACGCGACTGCGGCGCTCTTTGCTAGGTGAATCTTGTCTTCAGATCCAGCGACAGAAAGCATATGCGCGTTCATTTTTCGACCAGCCGGACGCGAATTGAACTTGACAAGGTCGACAAGCTCTATCATAAGATTCAGAAGAAACGTGCGCTCGGTCTTGTCAAGCCTTCCCCTCGTATAAAGCTCGCCTATCGTATTGACTGCTGGAAGCACAACATCTGACAGCACCCTTATCTGATCAACATTGGAATTTAGCACGCTAAGCAGTATCCTTCGCGCTTGATCTTCCTCGCCGGCTAAAACAGCCCCTATCAGCTTTTGCTGCACCTGTATGTAGTTGACAGGAAATTCAATGTCCGCAACCCCGGCTTCCAAGAACCACACATTGACCGAGCCCGTCTTTTTCTTTTTGACCAAGCCCATGGCATGCATGACGTCAAGATATTTTGTTATCGTCATCCTGTTGATGCCTGTCTTATCTGCCAGTTCGATGCCAGACAGGCCGGTGCCGGCGTTCTGTAGTGCATCGACTATCTTGCGCTTGACCTCATCTAGCGTATAGCGCCGGTACACAAGGGGCTTTTCATATTTGCATGAAATAAACTTTGCATGCTGACAGTCCTTTACTTGGAAGCACTAGAAGATTCCGCTACCTGCAAGCAAGGAAACCTATATCCCCAATGTTTCCTTTTTGGATTCAGGCTGTACTTGAAACCATTTCTGATCTTTCTGCTTGTGGTCTTGTTCTTCTCCTCGCTTAGCACTATACTGCTAGAACTAGCGCTGACTCGGGTTTTTTCCATCATCTTGTGGTACGACTATGCCTTCATGGCAATCTCTGTGGCATTTTTTGGTCTTGGCATTGGCTCGCTTGTGATACACATTCAAAAAGACAATACTAGGTGGAAGAGCACGTACGAAAAGAAAGAACATCTGTCATCGCGCATAATTTACTTTGCAATTGCATACGCAGTTTCGGTGCCTGCATTCGTCTTTCTGATATCGATCATCCCACCAACTACGTCCAATATCTATCTTTTTTATCTGATATCTTCCATCCCTTTCTTTTTCGCCGGGTCGATAATGGCACTGGTATTTCACACAATGCCTCAGAATATCAGCAAGCTGTATTTTGCCGATCTGGTTGGAGCTGCATCTGCTACACTGTTGCTTGACCCGCTAATGCAGAGGCTTGGAGCTGAACACGTAATTCTCCTGACAGCTCCTCTGGTTGTGGGGTCGGCAATGATGGGGGTATTGATTTTGAGAGGGCTGCGGGCTGCCCCGGCAGACAAGGTCTCATTAAGAGGCAGAACAAAGATGCTTGCCGGCGTTGTCCTTGCAGTCACGATACTTTTGCCTATAGCCGGAAATGTGTCGACGCTTGGCATCTTTGAAGTGCGCCCAGGCCCTGATAAGGGGCTGTACTATCAGATCGCTGATCCGTCAAGGTTTGAACATCTTTCAGAGCAGTGGAATTCTTTTTCCCGCATCGATGTTACAAGCAAGACCAGCAAAGTAACAGACAATGTTGCTTCCAGA
>JAJPHX010000004.1 GCA_021325075.1 Nitrososphaeraceae archaeon
GATAAAGTGGTTCGACGTTATCGTCCTGACCGCGCGGAGGTTGCCGGCTATTTGCTCCGGCCTGAACCTGATCCCTATCTCCTCTTCGGTTTCCCGGAGCGCGGTGGCAAGGAATGTGTCGTCGCTGTCGACATACCTGCCGCCTGGAAATGATATCTCGCCCCTGTGCGACTTGAGCGCCGAGCTGCGCCTTGTCAGAAAAACGTGCGACTTGCCGCCGTGGTAGTGGATTATCACTAGCACCGCGGAGGGCGTTGCGGAAGCCGCGTCAGCTGGCAGGTACGGCTCGGCTTCCAGCGCCGGCCTGATAAGCGACATCAGCTCTTCCTTGCGCAATGGCTTTCCAACAGCATTGGTCAAATATATGCTCTCAAGCGATGCGACCTCGCATTTAATAAGTCCTTGAGGCGTCAATTTTGTAGAACGATGAAGATAGCCTACGAGCTGAACCCGCCCAAGATAGTAAAGGGTGAGAGGTTTGACTTGGCGCAGCTGAGCAAGGACATGCAGGTAATGTCAGGCCGCGCGGCGCAGCTGTCTGGTCTTATCAGCGGCATCCACCTTACAGATTCCGTCCTTGGGATGCCCCGGGTGTCAAGCATCACTGCCGCAAGCTACATCAGGAAAAATGCAAGCCTTGGCGACTCTGTCAGCATGAGCTGCAGCATCAGGGTGCGGGACCGCAATTTCACTTCTCTATGCCAAGCAGTATCTGACGCGGTGATGGCAGGCGTTGACAGCCTGCTTGTACTGATGGGCGACGAGCCGGCTGATGGGCCCGGCGACACTGGTCTCAGGCCGAGCGCCGCAGTCAGGATGCTCAAGAAGGAAGGCTATGACTCGAAGATCAAGCTGGACATGTCGTTCCCTGCAAAAATAGGAAACAGGGCGTCCGCGTCGGTGCAGAACAAGCTTGGTGCCAGGCCGCATTCGCTTGTGACCCAGTCGATTTCTTCGCTGACAGACCTCGGCGAGATAGTGGACCTTGCCAAGCCCTACGGGATCAAAGTCACGGCAGTCGTGATGGTGCCGTCTGAAAAAAACAGGCAGTCGGCCTCTATAATCGGCCTTGACTGGTCAGGCTATGAAAAGAACCCGGCAGACTTTGTAAAGCAGGCGGCAAGGATAGCCGACAGGGTGCTCCTTACGTCGCCCAACAGCTTTGGCTCCGGCGTCGAATTATTAAAACAGCTCAAATAATCAGTCCGTGCCGTCGTCTTTTCTGTCCATTTCGCCCTTCATCGTGTCAATTATTTGCCGGTAGTAGGGGCGCAGGTTTTCGTCCTCCGGCAGGCGCGGCCTTCTGTAATCGATGGGTATCTCTTTTTTCACAGAGCCGGGCCTTTTGCTGAACACGACCACCTTGTCGCCAAGGACGACGGACTCGAGTATGTTGTGTGTGATAAACACTATGGTCTTTTTCGTCCGCGCCCATATCAGCTGGAGCTCCACCAGCAAAAGGTCGCGGGTCTGGCTGTCAAGCGCGGCAAATGGCTCGTCCATCAGTAGCACTTCGGGGTCGATTGCAAGGGCGCGGGCTATTGCCACCCTCTGCTTCATGCCGCCGGAGAGCTGGTAGGTGTAGGCATTTGCAAACTTTGTCAACTGCATCATGTCAAGGTAGCGCATCGCTATTTCATGCCGCTTGTCCTTTTCGACTCCCTTCATCTTGAGCCCAAACTCGACATTATCCATCACCTTGAGCCACGGAAAGAGCGCGTTTTCCTGGAAAACCATGATTGTGTCCGGGCCGGTTTCAGTCACGGGCCGGCCGTTCAGGATCACTTCGCCTTCAGTTGGCTTGTCAAGGCCGGCGAGTATGTTCAGCAGTGTGGTCTTGCCGCAGCCAGAGGGGCCAACAAAGCAGACAAACTGCTCGTCCTCGATTATGAGGTTGATATCATGGACTGCGGTAAACCGCTGCATCTCGCTACCTTCATGTGCCATGAACCTTTTGCTGATGTTTTTTGCTTCTAGCTTTGCCATGCTACATCAAACCAGGTCGCTTGTGTCGCCGAACTGCTTCATCTTGCTTGAGCGCTGCCGGTCTAAAACGGTTATGATTATGCCGGCGACAAAGACTGCAATTCCTGCATAAAGCGTAAAGTTAAACGTCACGCCAAGGGTGACAGGGTTTATGTCCAGCCCACTTTCTACGATTGACTTTTGGTCTCCAAAGACGATGTTGGCTTCAAGAGGAAGGTTTGGCGATGTATTGGCGACAACAAGGGTGTAATTGCCGTCCTGCGTCACGTTGAAAGTTCCCATTTCGACAGTCTCCGTGAGCTGCTTGTCAATCAGCACTTGGCCCGAAGGGTCCATGATTTTAAGCTCGGGCTGCCCGACTGGCTGCGGTAGGGCAACGATGTATGTCCCCTCGGTGGCGTTGCTGCTGATGAACCGCTCTATGGAAGTCGTGTTGGCCGGGTCTATGGGACGAACATTTTCGCCCAGCAGTTTCGTCGCAAACAACACGGTATAGTAAGTGAATACTGCAAAGCCTATTGTCATGATTGCTCCGCCGGCGATAAGCAGGATCGGGCCCCTTCTTAATCGCAATTTATACGTGGTTGGGTGCCTTTGGTAATAATATATTCCTATCAAAGAAAATATGA
>JAJPHX010000156.1 GCA_021325075.1 Nitrososphaeraceae archaeon
CTGCTTGCTGGAAGGACGATGCACTCCCTCTTTCTCCTTGACTCGTTATTGTAAATCGTGGTGAAGAGGTTTGATATGACGTTTAGAGCTGGCATTTTCACATCCTCCTAATCGTATTTGGCAAATCCTATGCTGTTGGCGACTTCTCGGAAGCACTGTCTGCAAAGCATCAGGTTGTAACTTCGTATGAGGCCGTTATATGAACCGCACCTTTTGCACCATCTTGTGCCCCTGCCATGTGTAAGCTGCTTTCTTCCAGTTGCTTCGTATTCTCTTGGCTTTGGCAATTTATTCCACTCCTGCTCCGAATTCTTGCTTGAAGAATTCCATTGCTTCGTCTTTGTTTATCCTGTGGTTCTTGCCTATTCTTGCGCTCTTCCTGCTTTTCCTTGCAATTCTGTAGCCCGGCCTTATCAGCACCACGTTCACGTCCATGCCGAAAATGCCAATCTCCGGGTTATATTTCGTTCCGGGAATGTCGATGTGTTCGTGTATTCCAACTGAAATGTTGCCATAATTGTCAAACGATGAAGCCTTCAGTGTATTCTTTTTGGCTGCAATAACTCTCTTTAAAAAGTCGACTGCAGGCTCCCTTCTCAAAGTCACGACTGCGCCGATTGGCTCGCCCTTGTGGATGCCAAAGTCCCTTACGGTCTTTTTGGCTCCGCGGACAGCGGGCTGCTGGCCTGTCAGCTCTAGCAACGCCTTCTTGGCTTTCTCTATCGGGTCACCTGATTTACCGACTCCGATGTTTATCACTACCTTGTCGACGGATATCTTTTTCATGTCATGCTGTTGAATTTGACTCATTTCTTAGCTCACCTTTATCACGGGCTTTTCTGAACCGACAACTATGACCATTTCAACCGGCAATTCTACCGACCTGTCGCCAAAAGACACGAGCGCCCTCTTTGGAAGCGAGAATATGCCATCCCTGATATCTTCGATCTTGCCTATCCCACCGGCGTTTTCGCCTGTGATGATAAGGGCAGTAGAACCTTTTTCAAATGCGATGTGATCCTTGATTTTTACTTCTGGCAGTTGGATTATGCACGAGTCGCCAACTTTGAGCTTTTGGTCGCTTATCAGAGTCTTGCCGTCGTGGAAGCCATACTGTATTTTCTTGCCCTTGATCGTTGTCTTGCTTGTAACCTTGACCAGCTTTGTGTTCTTTTCAGAGTCGTCGATGGCAATCGAAGACAAAAGCATCGAGCCTTTTGGCACCATGCGGTACGCCTGGCCTGTTGCCAGTTCTACTACGTCCATGAGCCCAACAGCAAGGTTTGGATCGTATTTTACAACACCGTCGACCTTGACCTTGCCTTCATTCAAGACTTGCTCAGCTTCATGCATCGTTCTAGTCACCTTGAGCACGTCGCGCAGAATCATTCCAAGCGGGTAGGCCCTGTCCTTCGGATGGGGTCCAGGCTTCACTCGCAAAACAAATTGGCTCTCTTTTCTCTTGATGGCCCAGAATGTTGGTGCCATCTGCCTCTTTACTCGGGTATCTCCACCTTTCTTGCCCATTATTCTTTAACCTCCTTTTTCTCTTCCTTCTTTGCCGGCGCAGCCTTCTTTTCTTCTTTCTTTTCAGCAGGCTCTGTGCCGTGCAGCTTGTTTGACCTGTACTTGTCTTCAAGCTTCAGGCCGGTTATCATGACATTTGAAGCATGAATCGGTACCTTGACCTGACCTCCCTTGATCTTTTCCCTCTGCATGCCTTCGATGTGCAGGGTTCCGTGCTCTATGTTCACATGATCGACTTTGCCTCCGCGCCCTTTGTACTCTCCGCGGACTACCATGACTGAATCGCCTTTTACTACGCGGAGCGTCCTCTTTTTGTACTGTTCACGCAGCTCGTCTGAGAGCCTTGCACCAACCATCCTATCGCGCTGGTGCTTTGGAACATGGATGAGTTTTGGGTTAATGTCTGCCATCATTATACACCTATACTATCATGCCTGCCAGGTTTGCTATCCTTGGCCATTTTTCTGCCGCTTCTGACGCTACAGGCCCCTTGATGTCAGTGCCCTTGATCTCGCCTTCAGGAGTGACAAGCACCGCGGCGTTATCTTCAAACACCACTCTCACGCCGTTGAGCCTTCTTATTGGGTACTTTTGCCTAACAATGACTGCGCCAAACACCTGCTTGCGCAATTCCGCCGGCCCTTTCTTGACTGTGACTGTGACGAAATCTCCAACTGCTGCCGACGGCTGTCTGGAGTGCCTGCCCTTGTACCTTGTTACCATGGCAATTCGCAGGACCTTTGCGCCCGTGTTGTCAGCGCATACGAGCTCTGCCGTAACTGGAAGGGCCCTTGTAATGTAAGGGCGGAATTCTTCGACGCCCTTTGCGGAAACTGCTCTTGACTTAGTTCCCGCTGCCATCCTTTGTGTTCACCTCAATCACTACAAACGACACTGTCTTTGAAAGTGGCCTGCATTCTGCAATCCTTACTTCTTCGCCTTCTTTAACGTCGATGCAAGTTGGAAGGTACGCGTGCACCTTGGACCTGCTTCTCTGGTAACGCTTGTACTTTTGCACGGGCCTTGGATATTCGCGCGATACTACAATCATTTTCTTTGCCTTTGCGCTTGTCACAATTCCTGTGAGCAGCTTGCCCCTTACAGCAAGCTCGCCGTGGAACGGGCATAGCTCGTCTTCGCATGTCTTGCGCGGGGCAACAACTGAAACTCCAATATTTCTAACCATCAATCATCACTCATTAATTTAATCGCGATATACGATCCTCAGGTCTTCCTATCATTGAAGAACCACTTATAAAGCAAACGCCAGAGTGTGTTTGTACTTCAATTTTTTTTGCTGCATTTTTCGC